>CAZTPD010000001.1:0-89824 GCA_964614625.1 uncultured Sphingosinicella sp.
GCGCGATTGATCGCGAATAAGTCGCGGAGCCAAGTTTACCGGCTGGGTATGGCCGGTTGCGGACTGGCGGCTTTCGGGCGGCCTGATGTGCAAAGCAGTCGTTCGTTTCTAGGGTCTTAAACTGCTAGGGTCCAGTTGCGGACATCGAGACACGCCTGTCGCTGTTCGTGGAGCGGCGTGGAAAGCACCTCGAAATCGTGGATTGTCCTCGGCGGCAGTCAGCGCGGCCGATACCCCGCATGATACCAAGTCTCGCCAAACTGGCAGTCGAGCCAGAGGAGCACGCGAGTCCAGGCTCGATAGGGCACCAAGGAGACGTAGGCGGCGATAAGCCATGCGAGCGGCGCGTAAGGATCGAGGAACGGTGCGCCTCCATCGATCGCCTCGTTGACCACATCTGCCCAGACGCCAGTCCGTAGCTGGATATCGCGCATCGAGCCGTCATCCGCGAGAACGGCCGAGAAGAACACGTGGTCCGCCAGTTCGGGTTCCTCATGAATGACGCGCGTATGATCAGCCCAAAGCGCCCCGCACGTTCGCTTCAGATTGCGCTTGGCGAGCATGCCCATGATCGCGCGCCCGAAATGGAGATGCCCGTGAGCGGTGTCGTTGAAGATCGGTGTATCGGTCATGTGCGGATTGTTCTGGTGCAACGCCCAGACATCGGGCCATGGATAATAGGGCCCAGGGAGCATGGTGCGATCGTCGTCCCCGCCATTCGCCTGTTCAACCGCGCGCAGGGTGGCGGCCAAATCGAACTCTTTGCCGATACCGGTGTCGAACAGCGACCGGGCCCAGAACGCCACGATCAACGAGGGAATCTGCGCCTGCCCCCACAGCATCACGTGTTGCGTGACGCGGGTGACGAGATCCGTGGCATAGCTACGGAGCTCGGCCGAAAGGCCCCTCCTGCTGAGTATGGCAATTGCCGCGCAGTCGGCGACGAGCCGGCGGCGCTCCCACATGACATCGATTTCGCCAAGCATGTCGCCTTCAGTCCAGGCACGGTCTGGCTCGAAATTCTTTTCCTTGGCCTCGGCAAGGAGGTCGGAGCAATGCTCAAGCGCCAGCGAAGCGTAGCCCTCAATCATCCCGAGCCGCTCTTTTGTGTCGGCGAGCGGCAGCGCCGCGATGCAGGCCAATACCGTCACTGCATGCAGCGCCTGATGGTTCTCCTGCTCGTACCAGCGTTGCTTGATGATCTCGGAAACCACCAGCATGCCACTCAGGGCCGAGGTCTTGGCGGGCGATGTCGCCCCCGCCGGCGGAAACAACGATACCATGATGGTCGAGATGTCGGCCGGCACCGGCGGCTCACGACCATCGCCAGCGAGTAGATTGAGGATGAGACGGGTGGGCATTGTCAGACCAAATGCACCGGTCGGTAACGATGCTGGGGTAACGCGCCAGGATGCCACGTCACCGCAAGCCCGCCAGTCCATTTCGCTACTTCAACTCATCGCCTGAGGTGATCCGCCTGGTGGTGCTGATGTATATCCGCTTCCCGCTGTCGTTGCGGAATGTGGAGGATCTGTTGTTCGAGCGCGGCATCGACCTATGTCACGAGACGGTACGCTTCTGGTGGAATCGGTTCGGCCCGATGTTCGCTGGCGAGATCCGGCGCCAGCGCGTGTCGCGGATGCGCGGTTTTCGCCATTGGCGATGGCATCTTGATGAGATGTTCGTGAAGCTCAATGGCGAGATGGTCTATCTCTGGCGCGCCGTTGATCACGAGGGCGAGGTCCTCGAAAGCTATGTCACGAAGACCAGAGACAAAACAGCTGCGATGGCCTTCATGAAGAAGGCGCTGAAGCGGCACGGCAGACCGGAGGCGATCGTGACGGATGGACTGCGATCCTACCCGGCGGCGATGCGGGAGATGGGCAATATCGATCGCCGTGAAATGGGTCGTTGGCTGAACAATCGGGCCGAGAACAGTCATGTGCCGTTCCGACGACGCGAACGGGCGATGCTCAGATTCCGGCGAATGAAGTCGCTACAGAAATTCGCCTCGGTCCATGCCAACGTCCACAACCATTTCGCTCTCGAACGGCATCTCGTCGATCGCCAGACCTTCAAGCAGCGCCGTTCCACGGCGCTTGCCGAATGGCGGGAAATCGCCGGCTAAGCGGGCCATCTGACGGTCGAACCGCGTCAAGCGGAGACGAGTTTGCATTAGACTGACAGCACCCTACGAGCGCTTCGCCGAGGTGGTGCTGGTGCACTGCGTCCGGCAGGTCGGCGACCTGGCGCACCGCGCGGAGCTGGAATCCCTGCTCGCCGACGATCCGCTCGTCCGCGATCAGGCGCTGGTGCAGCTCGATTATGTGCCCACCGTCACTCGTGAGCCTTTTCGCACGACCGGCCGGATCGAGGCGCTGCACGAAAGCGGCGCGCTGTTCACGCCTCGCGTCACCGGGCCGCGCCGCTTCGACCCCGAGGGTGACCGCGTGATGTTGTGCGGCAGCATGGGGATGATCCGTGATTTCGCGCGGCGGCTCGGGGAGATGGGATTCACAGAAGGATCGAATGCCAAGCCCGGCGACTATGTCATCGAACGGGCCTTTGTGGCTTGACGCTTCAACCAGTTAAGTCTCGTGAATGGGTTCGATTAAGGCCGTGCCAAGGCCGTTGACACCGCCCTCAGCAAGCATGGCGGAAGCGGCAGAGAGGCACGTCGATACTCTACGGGGCATTGTCAGACCAACTGCACCGGGTTTGAGGTCGAGTGATGATGGGATAGGAGCAGTACCATGCCTCGCCCTCGCAAACCCGCCAGCCCGTTTCGCTATTTCAACTCGTCACCCGAGGTGATCCGGCTGGTTGTGCTGATGTACGTGCGTTTCCCGCTCTCGCTGCGGAACGTGGAGGATTTGCTCTTCGAGCGCGGGATCGATCTGTGCCATGAGACGGTGCGGATGTGGTGGAATCGGTTCGGCCCGATGTTCGCCAGCGAGATCCAGCGCCAGCGTGTGTCGCGGATGCGGGGTTTCCGTCACTGGCGCTGGCATCTTGATGAGATGTACGTGAAGCTGAATGGTGAGATGGTGTACCTCTGGCGCGCGGTCGATCACGAAGGCGAGGTGCTCGAGAGCTTCGTCACCAGGGCCAGAGACAAGGCCGCTGCGCTCACGTTCATGAAGAAGGCGCTAAAGCGCCACGGCGCGCCAGAGGTGATCACCACTGACGGTCTTGGTTCCTATCGCGCCGCGATGAGAGAGCTCGGCAATGCCACCAAACAAGAGGTCGGCTGCTGGGCGAACAACCGAATGGAGAACAGCCACCTGCCGTTTCGACGACGCGAGCGGGCGATGACACGGTTCCGGCGCATGCGATCGCTACAGAAGTTTGCCTCGGTCCATGCCAACGTCCATAACCACTTTAACCTCGAACGCCATCTGGTCGATCGTCAGACTTTCAAAGAGCGCCGTTCCGCGGCGCTGGCCGAGTGGCGGGAGATCACCGGCTGAGGCTAGCAACCCGTTGAGAAAGCTGCGTCCTGCGGAGACCGGTTCGCGTTAGACTGACACCACCCCTGCGCAGTATTGCCGGCGCGCGGCCAAGGCATTTTGTCTTTCGCGGGGCCGCTCCGCTGTTCGAGGGAGAGGCCGTGACGCTCGGCCTTGAAGAGCAGCCCGGGAGATATGCGCTCACTGCCTCTGGGCCGGACGGCCGGCTGGCGACGACGGCGCACGTCGAGCTGTAGCGTCCCGACCACCGCGGCGCGGGAGTGCAACGAACTTCCAGCTTGCCGCCCGGGCCATGTTCGCGGTCCGGGCGGCACCTGTCATCGCACGATTGGCACCTCGTCGGCAGCGTGCCTAAAGCATCACGTGCACACTCTTGGTGCGCGTGTAGCTCAACAGCTCCTCGAGGGCCTCCTCGCCTCCGAAGCCCGAATCCTTGCTGCCGCCAAACGGCATGCCAACGAAATGCATGGCGCTCCCGTTGATCGTGAACACGCCGCTTTCGACCCGCCTGGCGGTGCGCAGGGCATCGCCGAGCTGGTTGGTGACGATCCCCGCAGTAAGTCCGTAATCACTGTCGTTGGCGATGCGGATGGCCTCGTCCAGTTCGGACCATTGCAGCATCGCCATGACGGGGCCGAACACTTCATCGCGCGCGATCCGCATGTTCGGCGTCACGTCGGCGAAGAGGGTGGGGCGCAGCCAAAATCCGCGTTCGAAGTCTCGACCGGCCGGCCTTTTTCCCCCTGCGACCAGCCGTGCACCGTCGGTATGCGCGTTCGCGATGTGCTGAGTGACACGCGCATGGTGATGGCGAGAATTTAGAGGCCCCATCTGGGAAGCAGGGTCGAGCGGATCGCCGACTCTGATCGCGTCGAGGGCCGCCGCCGTGGCTTCGACGGCACGTTCATAGATGCTTTCATGCACGAGGATGCGGCTGGTCGAGCCGCAGCTCTGTCCCGCCCAGGCGAAGTTCATCCCGGCCACGGCGTTACGCATCGCCTGCTCGACGTCGGCATCGGGCATGATGATGAGCGGGTTCTTGCCACCGAGCTCGAGCGAGATGTGCTTGACGCAGGTTTCGGCGGCCGCCCGCTGTATCGCGAGCCCCGTGGCGACCGAACCGGTGAAGCCGATTCGCCGGATCCGACGATGGCGCGCGATCGCGTCCCCGACGGGTATGCCATATCCAGATACCAGATTTACCACGCCGGGCGGGAGCGTTGCCTGGGCGATCTCCGCCATGATGGTCGCCGTGAGCGGGCTTGTTTCCGGTGACTTCACCACGACCGTGTTTCCAGCCGCCAGCGGCGCGGCGAGATTGGCGGTTGCGAACATGAAGGGATGGTTGAAGGGGATGATCCGAGCGACCACCCCATAAGGCTCGCGCAGAGTGAAATGGAGGTGCTGCGCGCTCGCGGGAACCGTGTCCCCCTTCATCTCCGTGGCGAGGCCGGCGAAATATTCAAAATGGTTTGCGGCCTTGTGGAGGTCTCCAGACAAGTTACTGATTGTATTACCGGAATCTGCTGCTTCGAGCTTTTTTACTTCCTCGGCTCGGACCCGAATGGCCATGGCCATGGCCCGCAGTTTTGTGCCCCTTTCCCAGATGCTCAGGGCGGCCCAGCCGGGCTGGGCGCCCTCCGCCGCGGCAACGGCTCTATCGACGTCTTCGGCACTTCCCGCGGGCACGCGGCCAAGCGGCTCTTCGGTCGCCGGACTGATCGATTCGATCCACTCCGAACCGGTCACGAACTCGCCGCCGATGAGCATCGGGCGGTCTCCAGATTGCAGGGTCATCAGGGTCTCCCGAAATGAGTTGGAGTATTTGTTTTAACTTGCAGACAAATTGAACATGTGCAACATTCCAGCAATCGAGTTGCTGCTGGCAAGGGAGTTGGTAGATGACTGAGCCGCTCACGCTTCGTCGCGCTGCGCCGCCCATCTCGGCCGTGTCGCGGGCGATGGCGGTCATCGAGCATTTGGCCGGCCTGACACGGGGCGGGACGGTCTCGGAACTCAGCCGGTCCCTGGAAATCGAGATTTCGGTCGTGTCGCGGCTGCTCTCGACCTTTGAGGGAGATGGCTATGTCCATCGCTCGCCGGCCTCCCCCGATCGTTATGTTCTGGGCTGGCGATTGGCTGCGTTGACCTACCGCTTCGTCGATGCGGTCCAGCTTCCCGAGGTGGTCCTGCCAGCCTTGCGCGAACTGGCCACCGAAGTGAACGAAATGGTGCAGTTGGCGGTCGTCGACGGGAGCCGGCTTCGCTTCGTGGCCAAGGCGGATGCGGACCAGAGGATCATGCTGCGCGGCCTGGTCGGTCGGACGGCCAATCCCGACACGACGGCGACCGGGAAGGCGTGGCTCGCCTTTCTGAGCGATGAAGAAAGGCGCGACGTTCTCGCGAATACGGTGGGCGACGTGCCGGCTCAGTCGCGTCCTTCGCTCGACGAACTGCTTCGGGATCTCGCGGAAACGCGGGAACGAGGCTACGCCCTCGAGACGCGCTCCAATATCGATGAGGTCGTTGCGATTGCGACGCCCGTGCGGGCTGGAAATCCGGAGCGGGTTGTCGGGATCGTTACGATCTCGGGGCTGGCCTTCAGGCTGGATATTGACCGATTGACCGGGATGGTCCCGGCACTCAATCGCGCGGCCGCCCAGCTGGAGAGTGTCTGGCCCGCGATCCTGCTCAAGGAGCATGTCAGCGGATTGTCGCCGGGAGAGGCGATGAATCCGTAGCGCGGTCATCAAAGGATCAGGAGGCGAACGTGTCGGAGCCGAGCTTCCGGCAAGGACTGCTGCCGCCCTCAATCAAGCGGCAGTGGTTACATCGGGAAAGAGGGGGAGGAGACGATGTTGGTTCTTAAGGCGATTCATCTGAAGCGGACTTCGGTCCTGCTGGCCGGCGTGATGACGGCGACCGGGCTGACGATGCCGGTCCAGGCCCAGGAGGCGCAAGCGGATGCCCAGGCCTCGACGGGGCCGGGCGAGCTCGAGGAGATTATCGTCACGGCGAGAAGGCGGGACGAGGGCCTTTTCGAGGCTCCTTTGTCGATCACCACAATGACTGCAGCCGACATCGAGCGAGCGAACATCCAGGACATCACGTCGATCGCGCAATTCTCGCCGGGCTTCTACTACACCCCGCAGGTTACCTTCAGCTCCTCTCGCGTTGCACCTTCTTATCGTTTTCGCGGGATGAACAACGGGTCGAACGATCCGCTGCAGCAGCTTGGCGGGACGTTCGTTGACGGCGTCTATCTGTTCGGCGGTGCGCAGTCACTGACGATGGACGATATCGAGCGGGTCGAGGTGATCAAGGGGCCGCAAAGCGCACTGTTCGGCCGGGGCACCTTCGCCGGCGCCGTCAACTTCATCACCCGCGAGCCTTCGTCGCGATTCCGGACCCGCGTGAGCGGCGGTGTCGAGACCCGTGACAGCTATTCGCTGGGCTTGAGCGTGGAAGGGCCGATCACCGATACACTGAGCTTCCGACTGAGCGGAGCGAGCAACCAAAGGGGTGCGCATTTCCGCACGTCCGACGGCGGCGAACTGGGACGCGAGACGACCCATGCCATCAACGGACAGCTGCTGTGGAGGCCCAACGACGCCTTCCGCCTGCGCTTGCGCCATAGCGAGGCCTGGCAGGACGATTCGAAGAATGCGATCGTCAACATGAATGCCAGCCGTCCCGACCTGGCGAATGCCCAGAACCGCTGCATCACCGGCACGCAGCCTTACTGGTGCGGCGCCGTTCCCGAGCTTGGCGCGCGCGGCGTACCCGCATCGGTCGCCAGCGTTGCCACCTCCTTGAGGCCGCCCGCCTTCGCGCGATCCAACAATCCCGACCTTATTATCGACATCCTCAACAACAATACCGCCAACCCGCTGGTGGTGAACGGCTTGCCGTATCTCGACAAGACGCCGAGGCTGGATCATTCCGGCCTTGCCGGTCGCTTCACCCGCACCTCCGTCGAAGCCGGATACCGCTTCGGCAACGGCATCGCGATCGACGCCGTCTTTGCCAACAGCGAGATGCGGACGACGACGGCGCAGAGCACCTCGAACGACAACGGCAATGCCTGGGTCATTTCGCCCAACATCCTCCGCGACACCAGCGTTGACGTCCGGGTCTCGTCTGACCAGAGCAGCCGCTTCACCTGGCTGATGGGTGCGAACTATTTCAGACAGAAGTCCCTCGGCGGCTTTACCGGAACCGGCGCGATCCCGTCGGTCCACGATAATGTCGGGATCGTCTCCTATAACGAGACCGCCACCTTCGCGAACCAGGGCGTGCTTGAAAGCTGGTCGCTTTTTGCGGCAGCCGGGATCGAGTTGTTCGAAGGCCTCAGCTTCGACGCCGAAGCACGCTGGATTTCCGATGACGTGACGACCTCCTTCCAGCTGCCGACGGCAGCAACGACCAACTACAAGAATTTGTCCTCGCGCCTCATATTGACCTATCGCCCGCAGGAAGACCTGACCTTCTACGGCTCCTGGGCGCGCGGGGCGCTGCCTGGAACGACCAACACAAGCTATCTGCTCCTGAGCCCGGCGCTGCAGGCGCAGGTCGCAGCCTATCCGGGCTTTTCCATCGACGTTCCCGACGAGCGGGTCGATAATTTCGAGATCGGCGTGAAGCAGGATCTTGGTCGCCTCCGCTATGCCCTGACCGGCTATCACATGCGGTGGAGGAACCTGAAGAACGTCGTCTTCACCTTCTGTCCCGGCAATGTGTGCGGACCAACCTATTTCGCCGCCTTCGCGCCAACCACTTTCGCCCAGTCGGCCAACATCTGGGGCATCGAGGCCGAATTGAACGCGGTGATTGCCCGGGGCTGGAACGTCTCGCTCTCGGGTGCATACACAAGCGCGCGATATACCCGCTTCTTTGCGCCGCTGGCGGGCACGGCCACGGGGCAGACCGACGCGAGCGGCCGGAACATCTACGGCTATCCGGGCCTCCAGGGCGTGTTCTCGAGCAACTATTCCACGCGGGTGAACGACCGTTGGGACGGCTTCGTCAATACCGAGCTGACATATACCGGCAGGATGTATGTCGACGAGGTCAACCAGAGCTGGATCGACCCCTCATTGCGGTGGAACCTGCGGGTTGGCGCGGAGAGTGACGGCCTTCGCGTCGAGGCCTATGTCGAGAATCTGCTCAACGATCGGACCTGGTTGTCCGGCATCCGCAGCACCCAGTCCGTCTATTCCATTGGCACCACCTCGGTGTCACAGGCGAGCGCCGCAGTGGTGCTGCCGAGGCTCCGGACCTTCGGTCTGCGCTTCACCTACACCTTCAATTGAGTGGAGGCCGGCCTGGGCCGGCCTCTGCTTCAGCGTCAGTCAAGAAAGCGTGGGTTTCGATGGGTTTTCGCGTTGGAATCGATTCCGGGGGTACCTTCACCGACCTGTTTGCCGTCAATGAGGAAGGCAACGAAGTCATCGTCAAGGTTCCCTCGACCCCGTCCAGTCCGGATCTGGCCGTGCGTAACGCATTGGCGAAGCTGATCGAACGGCTCGATGGCGACCAGGGCAGGATAGAGGCCGTGTTGCACGGCACCACCGTGGGGGTGAACGCGGTTCTTCAACGCAAATTCCCCCCCATCGGCCTCCTGGTGACCCGGGGCTTCCGCTTCATTCTCGAAATGGCGCGCCAGACGGTGCCGGGCGAGCGCGGGTCCATCTACACCTGGACCAAGCCCCCGCGCATCGTACCGCTGGCCAACGTGCGCGAGGTGACGGAGCGACTGGACCATCGCGGCGAGGTGCTGACGCCATTCGACGAGGAGGACTGCCGGGCGCAGGCGCACTGGTTCCGTGAACAGGGTATCAACTCGATCGCCCTGTGTTTCATCAACGCCTATGCCAATCCGGCGCACGAGCAGCGAGCCAAGGAAATCTTTGCCGAGGAATATCCCGACTGCGCGATCACGACCTCTTCGGAGACGCTGCCGGAATATCGGGAATATGAACGCGCCGTCACCACCGCGACCAACGCCCTCCTGGTGCCCATTCTCGGGCAATATGTCGCCAATGTGCAGGCGCATCTTGACGATCTGGGCATTGCCGCGCCGCTCTACATCATGAAATCGGCCGGAGGGGCGACGCTGGCCGAGCTTGCCGCCCGCCAGCCGGTCCATACCGCCTTGTCGGGTACCGCGGCGGCGGTCGTTGGATCGGCCTGGATCGGGCGCAGTTGCGGCCTGTCGAACTTGATGACCTTCGACATGGGGGGGACGTCAACTGATGTGGCGCTGATCGAAGGAGGCTTTCCGGCGCTGGTCAGCGAGGTCGAGCTTGATGTCTATCCGATCCGCACGCCCGCCGTGGACGTGGTTTCCGTCGGTGCAGGCGGTGGATCGATCGCCGCGCTCGTGCCCGGCAACCGCTTCCAGGTGGGTCCGCGCAGCGCCGGCGCCGATCCAGGGCCGGCCTGCTACGGGCGTGGCGGCACCGAACCGACGGTGACGGACGCCAATCTGCTGCTCGGGCGGCTTCCGGAGTTGCTGGCCGGCGGCGTGGTGCGGCTGGACCGCGCCGCAGCCGAGGCGGCGCTGGCCAGGCTCGGCGAGCCCCTGGGGCTCGACCCGCTTGCCATGGCGCGCGGGATCATCGAGCTCGGCGAGCTCAATATGGCGGACGCGGTGCGGCAGATTTCGGTGCGCAAGGGCCGCGACCCGCGCAAGTTAGCGCTGATCGCTGGCGGCGGCGGCGGACCCTTGCATGCGGCGAGCCTGGCCGAGCTCCTCTCTGTGCCCCTGGTGCTGATCCCGCCGGCTCCCGGCGTGGGCTGTTCGCTCGGCGCGCTCGTGAGCGATGTTCGCGAGGATTTCGTGATGACCGATATCCAGAGCGAGGAGGAGTGCGACATCGATCGCCTGGCGGAGAATTTCGCGGCGCTTGAGGCGCGCGCCGTGGATCTGCTCGAACGTCAGGATTTCGGCCCCGCTGAGCGTTCCATCTTGCGCCAGGCCGACCTCCGCTATCGCGGCATGCGCACCGAACTCCTGGTGGATGTGCCGTCGGGACCGATCGACGCGCAGACGGTTGCGGCCATGTTCGACAATCTCCACAGCGTGCACCAGGATTCCTACGGTTATTCCTATCGGGACGTTCAGCCGGTCGAGGTGGTCAATCTTCGTGTGACCGGGGTCGGCCACATGCGCCCTGCGCCGCCGTTCTGCGGTCGGGCAGGGGCGGCAGACGTCAACGCGGCCTTAAGCGGTTCCCGCCAAGTCTATTTCAACGGGACCGGCTTCACCGAGACTCCGGTTTATCAGCGACCTCTTCTGACGATCGGATCGCAGTTTGAGGGGCCGGCCATCGTCGAGCAGTATGACACGACCATCGTTGTCCTTCCCGGGCAGAAGGTGACGGTCGATTCGCAGGGCAACTTGCGCATCTCCACGCGCTGTGGCCAATCCGAGGTGGGTGATACGCCTGTGTTAGGAAGTGAACCCCGTGCGTTTCATTGAAATCGAGGATGTGAGCAAGCGCTATCGCGGCGCCCAGGACCTGCTGGCGGTCGACCGGATCTCGACCGGCATCGCCAAAGGTGAGTTCATCTCCATCCTCGGCCCAAGCGGTTGCGGCAAATCGACCCTGATGCAGATGCTTGCGGGGCTCGCCCCGCGCAGCAGCGGCCGAATCTCGATCGATGGGCGGGAAGTTGACGGTCCGCAGACCGATCTCGGCATCGTTTTTCAGGACACCAATCTGCTCGATTGGCGGACGGTGCTGAAGAATATCATGCTGCAGATTGAAATTCGCCGCCTGGACCTGGGTCCCTATCAGGAACGGGCGCGCCGGCTGCTCGCCATGGTCGAGCTGGAAGGATTCGAGGACAAGCTGCCGCACCAACTGTCCGGCGGGATGAAGCAGCGCGTCGCCATATGCCGCGCCCTGATTCACGATCCGCCCCTGCTGCTTATGGACGAGCCGTTCGGCGCACTTGATGCGCTGACCCGCGATCAGCTCAATGTCGACCTCCAGGACATCTGGCTCGAGAGCCGCAAGACGGTGATCTTCGTCACGCACAGCATTTCGGAGGCGGTGTTTCTGTCCGATCGGGTGCTGGTGATGTCGCCGCGACCGGGCAATCTGGCCGCGGACATCCAGATCGATCTGGAACGACGTCGGTCGATTTCCGTGCGGGAGACGCCGGCCTTCGGGGCCTATGTGAGCCGGATCCGCCGTATGTTCGAGGATTGGGGCGTCCTCCGCCGCGATGCCGATCCGTCGCCGGCGCGAGACCTCGCCATGGAGCAAGGATGATAATGATGCGTCACCTTTATCCGCTGATCACTCTGGCACTGGTCGTTTTGCTTTGGGCGCTGGCCGTCTGGGCATTCGACATACCGGCCTTCGTGCTGCCTTCGCCACATGCGGTGGCGCAGGCGGCCGTCGACAATTCGGCGATGCTTTTCCCAGCTCTCGCCTACACCTTGACCGAGGTCCTGGTCGGCTTCGCGCTGGCCGTGCTGGTCGGTGGGCTCATCGCAGTGGCGGTCGTCTCGTCCGAGCTGCTCGAGCAGTCGATCTATCCGCTGCTCGTTGCCCTGCAGATCGTTCCCAAGGTGGCGATCGCGCCCTTGTTCGCGATCTGGTTCGGCTTCGGCATGTTGCCCAAGATCCTGATGGCGTTCCTGATCGCCTTCTTCCCGATGGTGATCAACACCGCGATGGGGCTGCGCGGGATCGAGACGTCGAAGCTTCACCTTGCCCGGTCGATGGGGGCGACCCCGTTCCAGACCTTCTTCAAGATAAGGCTGCCGCATGCCATGCCGAGCATCTTCACCGGACTCAAGCTCTCCGTCACAGCGGCGATGATCGGCGCCATCGTCGGGGAATTCATCGGGACCGACGCGGGCATCGGACGGGTATTGCTGGTCGCTAACGGCAATCTCCAGACCGATCTTCTCTTCGCTGCGGTCGTCTTGCTCAGCCTCGCCGGCGTGATCCTCTTTCTGGCCATCGAGGCGGTGGAACGGATTGTGCTCCACTGGCACGTCTCCCAGCGGTTGCGCGACAGGGTGACGGCATGAGGATCGGGCGCAGGGAATTGCTGATGGGCGGACTTGCCCTCGGCCTGGGCGCCTGCGGCCGCGGAGGCGGCGGCAAGACTGCGGAAGGGCTCGACGCCGTGTCCTTGCGGATCGAGTGGCTGCACTCGTCCTATCATGCGCCTTTCTTCCTCGGCATCGACAAGGGCATCTATCGCGATGCGGGTATCGAGCTCACGGTCAACGAAGGGCGGGGTTCCGTGCAGGTGGCGCAGCTCGTCGGCAGCGGCCAGGATCAGTTCGGCTTCGCATCAGCCGATGCGATCATGCGGGGCGCCGGGGCCGGGATCCCGGTGATGAGCGTGGCCAGTCTGATGCCGGTAATGGGGCAGGCCATCTATGTCCGTGAGGACAGCCCGATCCGAACTCTGGCGGACCTGAGGGGGCGGCGGATCGCCGTGACGCCCGGGGGCACGAACGAAGCCCTGCTGCCCCTCCTGCTGGAAAAGGTTGGACTCAGCATCGATGACGTCCAGCAGGTCTCGGCCGACCCGACCGCAAAGGTTCGCGTGTTTCTGAACGGTGATGTTGATGCCATGATCGCGACGGGCTGGGCGCACTCGTTGTTCGAAAGCGGCGGCGGTGCGCGCGCCTTTGTTTATTCGGACCATGGGATCGAGATCGTTGGCTACAACATCGTCGCGTCGCGCGACAGCCTGGAAAACAACCCGGATCTGGTCCGTCGTTTCGTAGCCGCAACCCTGGAAGCCTGGGACGATTCGCGGCGGGCTCCGGAGGAGGCCCTCGACGCGCTCGCGAACCATTCGCCGACCAACGCTGCGCCTCCGCGCCGGGCCGGGAACTCGCGCGACTTCGCCAACGCACTGCGCTTTGTCGGACCGGCAGTGCCCGATCGACCCTATGGATGGCAGTTGCCCGAGGCCTGGGCAAGGAGCCAGCAGATCCTCGCCGAGCATGGTGTCCTGACCCGCACCGTCCCGGTTGAGCAAATGATGACAAACGAGTTCGTGCCCGCCGGCGCGACGAGCGAAGGATAACCATGACCGTCCACAACAGCCCAGTGGCCGCCACCGATATGATCGACCCGATCACCCTGGAGATCATCGCCGGCACGATCGAATCCGCCCGAAGGGAGATGGAGGCGCAGATCGAGCGGACGGCGCGGTCTGTCGTGATCCGAGAAGGGCGCGACTATCGCGCTGGCGTTTTCGATCGCCACGCGCGCAATGTTTCGTCCGCTTCCGGCGCGGCGCATGTCGATCCCATTCTCGACAATTTCGATATTGACGAGATCGAGGACGGCGACGTCTTCATCTGGAACGATCCGTTCAAGTCGGGTGGCGGGCTGACCCACTTGCCTGACCTGTGCGTCACCCAGCCGGTGGTCTGGCATGGCAAGCTGGTCGCCTATGTCCAGGCCTTCGGTCACGTTACCGATATTGGCGGGCTCGCGCCGGGCAGCGTCACGATCACCGCGACGGACATTCACCAGGAAGGAATCATCATTCCGCCGGTGAAGATCGTGAGCGCCGGCAAACTCAATCGCGACTTGTACCGCACGATCCTCAACAACAGCCGTTACCCGGACGACGTGCAGGGCGATCTCGACGCCTTCATCATGGCAACCCGGCTCGGCGTGAAGCGCGTGAAGGACCTGTTCGACACCTATGGCGAGGCCGTTGTCGATGCGGGGTTTGAGGAATTGCTCGAAAGCTGCGCCCGGGCTCTTCGCGAAGCGGCCTTTCCGCACATCCCGGATGGTGACTATCCTTTCGAGGATGTCGTGGAAATTGCAGGGGCGGTGCCGGCCGAACCGCGAAAGTTCGTCCCGCTCAAGGTCACCTTGCGCAAGCGGCGCGACCATGTCGAGTTCGATTTCGAGGGCACGGGCGCCCAGTCCAAGGCGGCGTTGAACATCGCCGGGGATGAGCGCTTCTACGTCAAGTATATCGTCTCGATCTTCCGGACTCTCGTGCCCGACACGGTTTTCAACGGGGGTGCGGTCCGCGCGATCTCGTGCAAGCTTCCCGAGGGTTCCATCATCTCGGCACGCTACCCGGCTTCGGCCTCCTGCAGAGCCTATACCCTGTTCCGTTTGCCCGAGCTTTGCCTGGGGGCGCTTTCCCGGGCGCTCAACGGCGAGACACCGGGCTCTTCCGACACGCGATCGACCTGGGGCATCGCGACCACCAACTCGGCGGGCGAGCGCATTTTCTTCCGCGACGGGATCGGCGGCGGCGGGGGCGGGCGCCGGGGCTCGGATGGCTCCGATGCCCTGAACGGCAATGTCCGGGGCCGCAGCCGGCCGGTCGAGTTTCTCGAGGCCTTCTATCCGTTGCTCGTCGAGGAGGAGGGGCTTCGGACGGATTCGGGCGGGGCGGGCGAGTTTCGTGGAGGGCTCGGCGTCTATCGTCGGGTCCGCTTTCTGAACGACGGCGTCATTCATGTTGTTGACGACCGCCTCCAGACCCAGCCCTGGGGCGTTCGCGGCGGCAAGGCAGGCATGGGCACATGCTATACGCTGAATCCGGGAAGCGCGCGCGCGGAGCCGATAACCCACAAGCTGGACGCCAAGCCGGTCAAGGCCGGTGACGTGATCGAGGCGCAGACCTGCGGCGGCGGCAGCTGGGGGCATCCGTTCGACCGCCCGGCGCACAAGGTCGCCGAGGATGTGTCCCTCGGGCTGGTCTCCGAAGAAGAGGCGCGCCGGGCCTATGGCGTCGTCCTGGATGGCGCCGGCGGTGTGGACGAGGCCGCGACCTCGGTGCTGCGCGCGAAGCGGCCGGCGAAGGAGCCTCTGTTCGACCGGGGCGAGCGCTTCGCCCGGCATGTCGAAGCGGGCGATATCTGCTGGACGGTGACGGAATGAGCACTGCCCGGGACATCGAAATCCGCCTGGACGCGAACGACCAGGCCCGCGCCCAGTTCGTGATTGCGCTGAAGAATGCGGTCAACCTTCAGATGGCGTCGGACTTGCGCCAGCTGTTCGACGATCGCCATCAGCCTGCGAAGCTCGGGCGCGAACTGGATCGCCTCTCCGGGGAAGATCGCGCGGCCACGAGAGCCGCGCTCGAGGACGAGCCCCTTTACCGCCACTGGTCCGCGCTCACCTATCTTTCGCAGACCCTGATGTGGAACACGGTGGCCGGCTTCATCGACCCGCAACTGCCGCGGTTGCAGGAAGCAGCTGACGCGTTGTCGAGCAATCCGCAGAAGCTCGGCTCGCTCAGGCTCGATCCGGATCTCGAAATTCCCTGGAACATCGCAGATGTGGAAATCCATCGCCAGCCCGGTGGCTTTTGCTTCGAGAAGCACGACCGCGATATCGAGGCAGGCGCACGTTATAATGGCGGCGGCCTGATCTACGCCGCCGGCAAGGGGCGCAGCCCTCTTGCCGGCAATTCGGGCGGCGACTTTGTCCGTCAGCTCGTCGCCGAACGATGGCCCGATCTCGAGCCGCGACGGATACTCGAAGTGGGATGCGGCACGGGGCGCAACACCGTCTCCTACGCGCGGATCTATCCGGAAGCGGAGATCCACGGCGTGGACTGCGCGCCTGGGCTGCTGCGCTGGGCGCATGCCAATGCCGAGGCGCAGGGATTGGGCATCCACTTCCGGCAGATGGACGCTGCCGCGATGGACTATCCTGACGGGAGCTTCGATCTGATCGTGTCGCATATTCTGGGCCATGAGATGACTGCGGAGCGCTTGCCCGCGATGATCGCCGAATGCTGGCGCTTGCTCAGCCCGGGCGGCGCGGCGGTGCATCTCGACGTCCCGATCCAGCCCGGCCATCTGGGCTTGGTCGATCAGGTTCTCAACGAATGGCAGGTGAGACACAATAACGAGCCGAGCTGGCAGATTTGGGCCGAGGCCGACATTCCCCGCTATTTGCGCGAAGCAGGATTTCCCGAAGATACGCTCTTCCACGGTCCGGTCAGCCAAGGCGAGCGCGATGTCTGGTTCGCTTATGGCGGACGCAAGCCGGAGACCAGGCAATGAGCACGGGCAACGAACCGCTCTACATGCCGCCGGGCGAGGCTCGCTTGTGGGAGACAGTGCTCACGCTCGCGCAAGAGCTTTCGGTTGCGCGCGATCGGATCGACCTTCTCGAACGCGCCTTCGCAGCCAAGGGGCTGCTCGCGCCCGGCGAACTCGAGACGTTGCCGCTCGATGCCGATGCGCAGGCGGCGCGGGCGGCGGCGCGGGCCGATCTCGTCGCGCGGGTCACAAGGCCCGTGCGGAACCCGGATCCGTCCTGAGCCGGCCGGCACGACTCGCGCGGCAGGATGTGGGATAGGGAAATCGGCGTTTCGATCACCGCTGGACGACGACTGCCGAGGCAGAGGTGATCGATCGGCGTCATCGCCGGCGCGCTGGAACGCGCGTACGCCCACGCTCGGTGCCATGCCGGCCATCAATGCGCATGGCCCTGCGAGGGCGTTGTCAAAGCAATGTGGCAGTGCCCGGGCTGCGCTGGTAGTCAGCGCGGATGAGCCGTCGATCGCGGGCCCAGCCGCCCAGCCCGTTTCGCTGTTTCAACTCATCGCCGGAGGTGATCCGGCTGGTGGTGCTGATGTATATCCGGTTTCCGCTGTCGCTGCGCAACGTGGAAGATCTGTTGTTCGAGCGGGGCATCGACATATGCCATGAGACGGTTCGGTTCTGGTGGAATCGGTTCGGCCCGATGTTCGCTGGCGAGATCCCGCGCCAGCGCGTGTCACGGATGCGGGACTTTCGCCACTGGCGATGGCATGTTGATAAGATGTACGTGAAGTTGAACGGCGAGATGGTTTATCTCTGGTGCGCCGTGGATCACGAAGACGAGGTTCTGGAAAGCTACGTCACGAGGACCAGAGACAAAACAGCTGCGTTGTCTTTCATGAAGAAGGCACTGAAGCGGCACGGCCGGCCCGAGGCGATTGTGACGGACGGGCTGCGCTCCTACCCGGCGGCGATGCGGGAGATCGGCAATATCGATCGCCGCCAGATGGGTCGCTGGCTGAATAATCGGGCCGAGAGCAGCCACCTGCCGTTCCGACGACGAAAGCGCGCGATGCTCCGATTTCGGAGAATGAAATCACTCCAGAAATTCGCCTTGGTCCATGCCAACGTCCACAACCATTTCGCTCTCGAACGGCATCTCGTCGATCGCCAGACCTTCAAGCAGCGCCGTTCCGCAGTGCTGGTTGAGTGGCGGGCAATCGCTGTCTGAAATGGATCAAATCGTTGCGTGATCTACGTCAGGCAGAGACAGGTTCGCATTGGACTGACGCCACCGCCACTTCAGCCTTGCACATCTGATTTCATAGATGTTTTCGGGAAGCCGCGCCGCTTCGGCGCCTGGCTCGGCAGGTGCGTCGCAGCGCGTCCGGTGGCGGCGGCGCATCGGGCCGGGGCCGTCATTTACCCTTCGGAAATGCGCGCGCGCTATTGTTCGTTCGCGCGCAGGCCATCTCTCCGCGTCGTGTTCGGGCGTCAGGATGAAGAACCTTTCCATCATCAGGAGCTTCCCGTCGCTGCGGCGGAAGGCCGAGGAACGTCCGGGGGGCGGCGAGGGGGACATGCCGGCGGCCGCGCTGCTGCGCAGCTTCGAGGAGTCGCGGCACGGCTGGCTGTGGAGCACCGATGCGGCCGGCCGGCTGACCTATGTGTCGGCGGGCTTCCCGCGCAGCCTCGATCTCGATCCCGGCGAACTGCGCCACGCCATGCTCGCGGACCTGTTCCTGCGCCCGGACGCCGAAAGCGGGGTGCGCCAGTCCCTGCCGCTGCTGATGAACCGGCGCGCCGGGTTCGAGCGGATCACGTTGCAGGCCGGGAAGGACGGCAAGGCGCGCTGGTGGCAGCTCAGCGGCTGCCCGCAGCACGACGCCGCCGGGGATTTCGCCGGCTATCACGGCTATGCCATCGACGTCACCGACCAGCGCGAAAGCTCGGAAACCGCGTCGCAGATGGCGATGTACGATCCACTGACCGGCTTGCCCAACCGGCGCCACATGGTGCTGGAGCTCGAAGCGGGCCTGCGCCGGATCGGCCAGCTCGGTGGCGCCTGCGCCGTCATGCTGATCGATCTCGACCGGTTCAAGCAGGTGAACGACTCGCTGGGACATCCGGGCGGCGACGCGCTGCTCAAGCAGGTGACCGAGCGGCTGCTGCGGATCGTGGGCGAGGCGGGCAAGGTGTTCCGGCTCGGCGGCGACGAGTTCAAGGTCGTCCTGCCGGACCGCGACGATCGCGGTGCGCTCGGTCGGCTGGCGGGCGAGATCATCTCGGGCCTGTCCCATGCCTATTCGGTGGACGGCAGCCGCTGCATCATCGGCGCCTCGATCGGGGTCGCGGTCGCGCCCTTCGACGGGGAGACGATCGAGGATCTGATGCGCAATGTCGACATGGCGCTCTACGATGCGAAGAAGAACGGGCGCGGGCGCTTCCGCTTCTTCGCCGGCGAGCTGCTCGAAGCCGCGCGGGAGCGCAGGTTGCTGGAAAGCGAGCTGCGCGACGCCTTCGCCGCCGGCCAGCTGGAGCTGCATTACCAGCCGATCGTCGATGCGGAGAGCGACCGGGTGACCGGCGTCGAATCGCTCATCCGCTGGCACCATCCCGATCGCGGCCCGATCTCCCCCGAAATCTTCATCCCGATCGCGGAGGAAGCCGATCTGATCGAGCCGATCAGCCAATGGATCCTCCGGCAGGCCTGCGACGATGCCGTGACATGGCCCGGCAAGCTGCGCGTCGCGGTCAACGTCTCGCCGATCCAGTTCACCAATCCCGCCTTCCCGCAGACCGTCATGTCGGCGCTCGCCGGTTCGGGCCTGCCGCCCGAGCGGCTGGAGATCGAGCTGACGGAAAGCGTGTTCCTGGGGGATTCGGCGGAGACCGACGCGATGTTCGCCGCGCTCAAGGCGCTCGGCGTGCGGCTGGCGCTCGACGATTTCGGGACCGGCTATTCGTCGCTGGGCTATCTGCGGACGGCGCCGTTCGACAAGATCAAGATCGACCAGAGCTTCGTGCGCGACGCCACCATGCCGGGCTCGCGCAACGCCGCGATCATCGCCGCGATCGTGGCGCTGGCGAACGCGCTGGACATGGAGACCACCGCGGAGGGGATCGAGACCTTCGACCAGCTCGCTCTGGTCCGCGATCTGGGCGTCAGCCACGTCCAGGGCTATCTGTACAGCAAGGCGGTGGAGAGCGCGGAGCTGTGCCGGCGGGCGGGCACCGGCGAATGGCGCATCGCCCCGGCCGGCCCGGCCCGGCAGCGCAGCGACCGGCGCTCGATGTACCGCAAGGTCGGCGCGCTCCTGAACAACGGCTATCACCCCGCTTTGGTCCGGAATCTGTCCGAAAGCGGCGCGCTGATCGAAGGCCTGCCCGACAGCCCGGACGGGACCGAGCTCGTCGTCGATTTCGGCGACGGCCAGCTCGCTCTGGCGGCGATCCGCCGCAAGGTGGGCCGGCGGCACGGGATCGAATTCGGCGAGCCGCTGGTCGGCGACGGGCTCGGCGGGCTGTGCACGAGCCGCCGGGTCTCCTCCTACAAGCTGGGGATGCTCGGCCTGTCGCCCCACGCGCCGGGCCAGCTGTCCGGCGCGGCGGCCGTTCCGGGCCTCGAGGAGCTTGTCGAGACGTTCGAATTGCGCGGGCCGGGCGGATCGGCGGGCGGGCTGGGGCTGGCTTCGCCCGAACTCGCGCTGGCCGCGCGCGACGGGACGCGCGCGAGCGGGAACATCGCCCTGACGCACGCCGACCGCTTGCGCGATCGCGTGCTCACCAAGGATCAGATGACGGCGCTGATCCGGGCGGCGGCGGCCAGCCACAATCCGCAGCTGAAGTTCATCATCGCATTGCTGGTCCATACCGGGCTCAGGGTGAGCGATCTCCTCGTCGCGGTCTGGGACGATGTCGATCTGGAGGCGCGCGTCTGGCGCCTTCCGCGATATTCGCTCGCCCGCAATCACGCCGTCTCCCTGACCCGCCAGGCGATCGCCATCCTGAAGAAGGTGGATCGCGGCGACGGCCAGCGCCACGTCATCACCAATCCGCGGACCGGGAAGCCCTATATGTCGATCTTCAGGAGCTGGGACGCGGCGCGGAAGAAAGCCGGGCTGGGGCATATCAGCATCCACGACCTTCGCCACTGCGCGCGCGACGCGGGCGATCTGGACCTCGCCGACTGGTGATGCCAAGGCCATTCGCGGCTATCGAGTATTGACCCTGGTGGAGCGTGAATGTCGCGTGTCGTCAAAGCGGGATTGCTGATCGCGGCGCTGCTGGCGCTGGTCGTCTTCCTGGCGAGCGCGCCCCGGGAAGTTCCGTCCAGGCTGGTCGGGGAGGACGGAGCGGGCGGAGCGGATCGCGGGGCGGCGCTCTTCCATGGCGGTGATTTCGGCGGGCTGAGCGTCCCGGCGCTGGAAACCCACGCGATTCCCTGGCGGCTGGCCGCGGCGGCGCTGGTGCTGGACCGGACGGACGAGGGGCGGCCGGCGCGGGCGGCGGACATACAGGACGCGTTCCGGGCCTTCGGTTTCCTCTATCCGGAGGCGATCGGCAACTGGCCGGGCGCGCGCGTGCCGGAGGATGCGACGGTGCCGCTGGGGATGGCCCATGGCGATCTTTCCCCGGTCCGGGGCCTGCCGGTGCGGATCGCCAATCTCGGCTGCGCGGCGTGCCATGCCGGGACAACCTATGCGGCCGACGGCGCGCCCACGCCGGAGCGCGCCTGGCTGGGCATGCCGAACAGCTCGATCGACCTGGAGGCCTATACGCTCGCCGTGTTTCATGCGCTGCGCCGGCAGGCCGCCGATCCCGAGCGGCTGCTCGCCGAGACCCGGCGGCTGTTCCCGGAAATGGGCTGGCGCGAGCGGGCCGCATTGCGCTGGCTCGTCCTGCCGCGCGTGCGACGGCGGCTGGAGGAACTGACCGGAACGGAGCGGCCGCTGCCCTTTCCCAACGGCCATCCGGGCAACACCAACGGCGTCGCGGCGCTGAAGCAGGCGCTGGGCGTGCCGCTGGCCGGCGGCGGCGCGGCGGAGACCGGCACGGTCTCCATCCCCGACCTGGGCCACCGCACCTGGCGGACCAGCCTGCTCGCGGACGGCGCCTATGCGGTGCCGGGCGAGGCGCGCCGGCGCGAGACGACGGCCGCTGACGTGACGCCCGCGCGGCGGGAGGCGCTGGCCGCGATCACGACCTTCTTCACCGTGCCGAGCATGGGCGTGCATCCCGATCGCGCGACCCGCAGCCTCGATGACGCGACGGCCGTGCTCGGCTTTCTCGATCTCTATCGGCCGCAGCCCTTTCCCGGCCCGGTCGATCGCGCGGCGGCGCAGGCGGGCGCGCGGCTCTACGCCCGCGACTGCGCGTCCTGCCACGGCCGCTATGACGACAGCGGCGATCGGCCCAGGCTGGTCGCCTTTCCCAACTGGCTGGGCGATGTCGGCACGGACGGCACGCGCGCGGCGGCGTTCGATGCGCGGTTGGCCGGGGCGGTCGGCGGCACCCTGTATCGCGACAGGATCGCGGCGCGGCATACCGGCCGCTACGCCGCGCCTCCGCTGACGGGAATCTGGGCCAGCGCGCCCTATCTGCACAACGGATCGGTGCCGACCATCGCCGCCCTGCTCGATCCGGCGTCCCGCCCGCCGCGCTTCCAGGTCGGCGGGCATGCGCTCGATTTCGATCGGCTGGGCCTGCGGCTGGACGAGGGCGGCGCCTATCCGGCCGGCTACCGGCCCTTCTCGCGCCCCGCATGGATCGACACGCGCCGCCCGGGCCTCGCCAATGGCGGGCACGATTTCGGCGCCGGACTGAGCGCCGCCGAGCGCCGCCAGCTCATCGAATATCTCAAGCTGCTTTAGTCAGGCGCGGAATCCGAGCGCCGCATTCAGCCCCGGCCCAGATAGGGCTGGGCGATCGGCAGGATCGTCGACGACAGGATGTTGATCTCGTCCGGCACGGCGGTCATCAGCGCGACCAGTTCGGCGACATGCGCGGCTTCCATGGTGCGGTCGGTGGCCTGGCGGTCCTCCTTGCCGCCCGCCAGCTCGCTGATCGTCGATCCGGGATGCACGATGGAGGCGGTTATCCCGTGCGGCCGGCCGTCGAGCGCGAGCGAGCGGGTGAGGCCCTCCAGGCCGAACTTGGTGGTGGTGTAGGCGATCGTGTCGGGGCGGGGCATCTGCGCCGACAGGCTCCCGATGTTGATGATGCGGCCACGCCCGCGCGGCCGCATCGCGCGGATCGCCTCGCGGCCGCACAGGAACGCGGCGGTGAGGTTGATGTCGATGACGTCGCGCCATGCCGCGAGCGTCATGTCGATGGTCGGGCAATGGACGGCCACGCCGGCATTGGCGACAAGCAATGTGACCGGGGAGAAGGCCTCGGCGTCGGCGAACAGGCCCGCCACCTCCGCTTCGCAAGTGACGTCGGTCGGCCGGATGAGGGTCCGGCCATCGGCGGCGCCCAGTTCCTGCGCCAACGCTTCCAGGCGATCGACGCGGCGCGCGGCGAGCACGAGCCGCGCCCCTCCCGCCGCCAGAGTCCTCGCGACGGCCGCTCCGATGCCCGAACTGGCGCCGGTGATGATCGCGGTATGACGCGAAAGATCCTGCATGTTGCTCTCCATGATGACGCGCGCGCGCCGCGATTGCCGTGGGCAACGGCTTGCGCGAACCGCTATGACTCGTTCGAGATTTCCGCCCAATCCTCATTCGCGCGGCGGATCAGATAGGCGTGGATGGCCTCGGCCTCGTCCCGGGTCAGCGCGTCCCCGAAGCTCACCATGCCGCTGTCCGCCCGCGTGCCCTCGAGCACGATGTCGTTGAACTCGGCATGCGTGTCGGGCGTCATGCGGCGCAGATCCTTGACGCCGCCGCGCGCCTGCTCGGCATGGCAGCTCGCGCAATGTTGGGCGTAAAGCCGTTCGCCGCGCGCGATGACCTGCCTGCTCGCATCGGTATCGGCCGGCCGCTCCGGCCCGTCTGCGATCCCCTCCATGGGCGGCAGGCTCGCCGTCCCGCCCAGCCTGAAGACGAGCAGGCGGGGCCGATCGAGCGGGAAGCCCAGATCCCTGGCGCTGGCCGCATGGCCCAGCCCGCCGCCCCAGCCCGCATTGACCGCGATATATTGCACGCCGTCCACCATATAGCTGATCGGCGCGGCGATCGGCACCTGCCGGACCGGCAGTTCCCAGACCTTCTCGCCGGTGTCCGCCCGATATGCGGCGAAGGTTCCGTGCACCGTGCCCTGGAAGACCAGATTGCCCGCGGTCGCGAGCACGCCGCCGCTGCCGCGCAGCGGATAGGGGACGCGCCACCGCTCCGTTTGCGTCGCCGGGTCCCAGGCGGTCAGCCACATCCTGTTGTTTCTCGCCGCGAAATCGGCGGCGGCCCTGCGGGTCAGGTCATAGCCGGTCGTCGAGATGCCGAGCTGGCTCATATTTCCCGGCGTCTGGATGAAATCCGGGTTGAGGGAATAGGCCATGTACATCTCGGTCACCGGGAAATAGGCGAGGCCGGTTTGCGGGCTGAAGGCCATCGGGTGCCAGTTGTGCCCGCCGCCGGGGCCGGGCGTGATGATCACGGGAGTCGTGCCGTAATTCGCCTCCGGGTTCATGATCGGGCGTCCGGTGGCCCTGTCGATGCCCGTCGCCCAGTTCATCGCGACATAGGGCTCGGCCGAGATCAGCTCCCCGGTCGCGCGGTCGAGGACATAGAAGAAGCCGTTCTTCGGCGCCTGCATCAGCACCCGGCGCGGCTCTCCGTCGATCTCGAGGTCGGCGAGGATCATCGACTGGGTGGCGGTATAGTCCCACTGCTCGCCCGGCGTGGTCTGATAATGCCACACATATTCGCCGGTCTCGGCTCTCAGCGCGACGATGGAGGAGAGGAACAGATTGTCGCCGCCCTGGGGGCTGCGATAATATTGCGGCCAGGGACCGCCATTGCCCACCCCCAGATAGACCAGATCGAGATCGGGATCGTAGACGATGGAATCCCAGACGGTGCCGCCGCCGCCGCGCCGCCACCACTCGCCCGTCCAGGTCTCGGCGGCCATTTCGAGGATCGCGTTCTCCTGCGGCTCCGCGGGATTGCCGGGGACGGTGTAGAAGCGCCAGAGCTGCCGGCCGGTATCGGCGTCATAGGCGGTGACATATCCGCGCGCCGCGCCCTCGGCGCCCGCATTGCCGATGATGACCCTGCCGTTGGCCACGCGCGGGGCGCCGGTGATGGTGTAGGGCCAGACCGGTTCGAGCGTATCGACGCTCCACACCGGTGTCCCGGTCCGCGCGTCGATCGCGATCAGCCGCCCGTCCAGCGTCGCGATGATGATCTTGTCGTCCCAGGCCGCCAGCCCGCGCGTGACGATGTCGCAGCAGGCAAGCCGGCCCCTCTCGCGATCGACCTGCGGATCGAAGCGCCACAGCTCCCTGCCGGTGGTCGCGTCATAGGCGGTGGTGACGTTCCACGGCTCGATATTGTAGAGGACGCCGTCGATCATCAGCGGCGAGGCCTCGACCCCGCGCGCGACCGGGATGTCGGCATACCAGGCCAGGCCGAGCTGCGCGACATTGTCCGCGTCGATCTGGGTCAGCGGGCTGAACCGCTGTTCGCCGTAGGTCCGGCCCGGCGCCATCCATTCGCCCGGCTCCCGGTCGGCCGAGAGCAGGCGGGCATGGGAGACGCCCCGGCTTCCGGCGCCCTCGACCCCATTCTGGCTCAGGCCCTGCCCGGCGATCGCCAGGCAGCCGAGCATGCATGTGAATCGCCACAGGATCGACGACATCCCTACTTCCCCTCCCTGGAACCCGAAGCGGGCATCCGCGTCGGCGCGCTGCTCGAACCGCGCGTCCGGCGCGGCTCCGAGGCATGCATAATAACCAACGCTATCATATCTTGTCGAATGGCATTTGTCATGCCACAACGCAATTCATCGAACGGGAGGCGCGGCATCACGGGAAATCGGACAGGCTTCGGGAGCCGCCGTCCCATCGGCCGGGCGCGTTCGATCCATCCCCGGTATCCGGTTGAAGGATCGCCCTCCTGATGGACCTTCAATTCACCGACGAGGAACGCCGTTTCCGGGCGGACGCGCGCGAATATCTGCTCGCCAACGTGCCGGCGCGCATCCGCGAGGCGGTTTACGAAGAAAAGCCGCTGCCGCGCGCCTGGATGGTCGAGGCGCAGCGGATTCTCCATCGCGCGGGCTATGCGGTGCCGCACTGGCCGGTCGAATGGGGCGGCCGGGACTGGTCGCCGATCAAGCGCGCGATCCTCGCGGAGGAGATCGACCGCAACGCCGTGCCCAAGCCGCTTGCCTTCAATGTCGCGCTGGTCGGCCCCGTCATCGCCGCGTTCGGCAGCGAGGCGCAGCAGCGCCGCTTCCTGCCCGCCATCGCCAATCTCGACATGTGGTTCTGCCAGGGCTTTTCCGAGCCCGGGGCCGGATCGGATCTCGCCGCGCTGAAGACCTCGGCGAAACGCGACGGGGACGCCTGGCGCGTCAACGGCCAGAAGATCTGGACGACATATGCGCACCACGCCGACTGGATCTTCTGCCTGGTGCGGACCGACGCCGGCGGACGCAAGCAGCAGGGGATCTCGTTCCTGCTGATCGATATGGCGACACCGGGCATCAGCGTGCGCCCGATCCGCACGATCGACGGCTATCACCATGTCAACGAAGTGTTCTTCGACGACGTGCCGGTTCCCGGCGAGAATCTGGTGGGCGAGGAGGGGCGCGGCTGGGACTATGCGAAATACCTGCTGGGTCAGGAGCGCACGTCGATGGGCAATGTGGGCTTCTGCCGTCGGCGCCTCGACCGGGCACGCGGGCTTGCGTGCGCGGCCGGCCTGATGGGCGATCCCGCGTTTCGGCGGCGGCTGACGCTGGCCGAGATCGAGCTGAAGGCGCTGGAGATCACGCAGATGCGCGTCGTCGCCGGCGCGCCCGTGCGCGGCGTCGATCCCAAGACATCCATCCTGAAATTGAAGGGCGGGGAGGTGCTCCAGAGCGCCGCCGCCCTGTTGCTCGATACGCTCGGCCCGGAAGCGTTGACCGCGGGCTTCGCGGACGTGGAGGATGATGCCGAGTTCCATGGGCTCGACGCCCGTTCGGCATTGCTCTCGGCCTATTTCAGTTCGCGCAAATACTCGATCTTCGGCGGATCGAACGAAGTGCAGCGCAACATCCTGGCGAAGGCGGTGCTCGGCCTGGGGCGCGCCGCGTGAATTTCGACATGAGCGAAGAGCAGCGCCTGCTGGCCGATGCCGTGACCAGGCTCTTCGGGGCGCATCAGGCGGAGGTCCGCGATGCGCGGACGGCGTGGCGCGACTATGGCGAAATGGGCCTGCTCCGGCTGCCGTTTCCCGCCGATCTCGGGGGCCATGACGGCAGGCCGGAAGACGTGATGCTGGTGATGGAGGCCTATGGCCGCACGCTGGCGCAGGCGCCGTATCTGCAATCCATCCTGCTGGCGGGGCGCGTGCTGGCGCTTGCGGGCGCCGGGGATCTGCTTGCCCCCGTTCTGGCGGGCGAGAAGATCGCGGCGCTATGCCTCCATGAGCCGGGACAACGCTATCGCTGGAACGCCCCGGCCACGCGCGCGGCGCGGACCGGTTCGGGCTGGGTGCTGGACGGGCGCAAGGTCGCGGTGCTGGACGGCGGCGATGCCGACATCCTGCTTTGCGTCGCGGCCACAAGCGGCGGGCCGGGCCTGCTGCACGTTCCCGCCGGCACGCCGGGCGTGACGGTCCGCGCGCGCCCGACGCCCGACGGGCGCACCGCCGCGGACATTGATTTTCAGACTGTCGAACTGCCGGCCGATGCCGTGATCGGGTGCCCGGACAGGATCGAGGCGATTCTGGCCGAAGCAATCGACGGGGCGATGGCGGCGTGCTGCGCCGAGGCGACGGGGGCGATGGACCGGCTGCTGGAGATCACCACGGAATATCTGATGACCCGGGAGCAATTCGGCGTCGCGATCGGCAGTTTCCAGGCGCTCCAGCACCGTGCCGCCGAGATGCTCGTCGCCGTCGAGCAGGCGCGTTCGATGACCATCTACGCGGTTTCGATGCTCGGCGCGCCGGCGGCGGATCGCGGCGTCGCGGTGGCGGCGGCAAAGGCGCTGGTCAACCGCGCCGCGCGCTTCGTCGGCGGCGAGGCGATCCAGTTGCATGGCGGCATGGGGCTGACCGCGGAATATCCGGCCGGGCGATATTATCAGCGGCTAACCGTCATCGAAACGATGCTGGGCGATACCGATCACCTGCTCGAACATGTCGAGCGGGCGGGCGGCGTCTTCGCCGAGAGCCTGCCCTGTCCGGATTGAACGGTCACCCCGGCGAAGGCCGGGGTCCGTTCGTCTTCAGCGGAGCCGGGCCGCCTGTCCTCGTCAGCTTCCGTCGCGCTTGTAGTTTCCGAGGCCCGGCTTGTAGGTCTTCTCGTCCAGGAACTGGGTCATCCCCTTCTCGCGGCCCTTTTCGCGATCGACGAAGGTGGTCTGGTCTCCCTTGGCGGTCAGATATTCCGCCGCCAGCTCCCAATCCATCTCCCGGGCGTATTTGTAGGCCATGCGTGCCTGACGCAGCGTGGTGGGGTTCTTGCCGAGCAGGTTGCGGGCCAGCTCGCGGGTCCGCGCCTTGAGCTGGTCCGCCGGCACGGCCTCGTTGACGAGACCGAGCTCGCGGGCGCGGCGGCCGTCGAACTTCTCGCCGGTCATGATGTAGTAGAGCGCCTCGCGATCGCCCATCAGGGTCGAGATCGCCTTGGAGACGACGCCGCCGGGAATGATGCCCCAGTTGATCTCGGAAAGCCCGAACGTGGCGTCCTGGTCCGCGATCGCCAGATCGCAGCAGATCAGGGGGGTGAACGCCCCGCCGAAGCACCAGCCGTTGACCATCGCGATGGTCGGCTTGGCGTAGAACATCAGGGTGCGCCATTGCCAGGCGCGCGTCTCGCGATAGGCCCGGTGCCGCTCGACATCGCTGATGTCGTCGGTCGCGCGGAAGAATCCCTGAAGGTCCATGCCCGCCGAGAACGCCTCGCCGCTTCCGGTCAGCACGATGATGCCGCATCGGTCGTCCAGCTCGAGCGCGTCGAGCACCTGATTCATCTCGCGCGCCAGCTCCACGCTCATCGCGTTGCGCTTCTCGGGGCGGTTGAGATGGACCCAGGCGATGCCCTCCTCGAACTCGACCAGCACGGTGTTGCCGCCGGGAATGGGCCTGGTGTCGCCCGTCTGCATCGCCATGTCGCTCGCCTCCATCATCGTCTCCGTCTCTTTGTCGGTTATTCCTGGATCACTCGCCGGTGACGATCAGCGCGTCGAGCGCCACCGCGCCCTCGCCTTCGCCCAGCACCATCAATGGGTTGATGTCGATTTCCTCGATGTTGAGCCCCGCGCGCATGACCGCGCCGATCCGGACGACCACATCGGCGACGGCATCGACATCGCGCGCGGGCCGACCCCGGAATGCGCCGAGCATCTTCGCGCCCCGCAGGCCGCGGATGCGCGCGACCGCGCGGCCGTGCGAGATGTCGGCGGGCAGCAGCTCGGCGGCATCGAGGGCCTCGACGAGGACGCCGCCCAGCCCGACCATGACCGACGGCCCCCATTCCGGATGGTTGCGCGCGCCGACCACCAGCTCGAGACCGGGCGCCGACATCTGCTCGACCAGCACGCCGTCGATCTCCGCGTCACCGAGATTGCCCATCAGCTGCGCCCAGCCATCACGCAGCCCGGCCTCGTCCACGAGGTTCAGCACGACCCCGCCGATATCGCTCTTGTGGCTGAGCGCGGCGGCCTGCGCCTTGAGCACGACCGGCCAGCCGATGCCCCGGGCGATCCCGATCGCATCCTCCAGGGTCACGGCGAGCCCGCCTTCCGGTACGCGCACGCCGATCCCGCGCAGGAATTCCTTGCCGACATATTCGGGCTTCACCCCGGCCGTCGCCAGGCCCGGCACGCCGGTCGCGGCCGGCGTGCGATCGTCCACATTGCGGATCGCGGCGGCATAACGGCGCGCGGCGCCGAATGCGCGCATCGCACGCTCGGGAGAACGGAACAGCGGGGTTTCGCTCGCCCGCATCGCCGCGACGAACTCGGGGTCCAGCGGCGATTCATCGCCGGTGATGGCGACGGCGACGGGTTTCGCGGAGGCCAGCGCCTCCGGGATGATCGCCTCGCCCTTGGCGCGTTGCTGCGACGGGCCGCCGCCCGCCATCGGCAGCAGCACGCCGCTCACCGCCGGGTCGGCCAGCATCGCCGCGGTCGACAGCCCGAAGATATCGCCCTTGGCGAAGCCGGTGGTGCCGATGTCGAGCGGATTGCCGACCTCCATGGTCGCGGGCAGGAGGCTCGCAAGCCGCGCGAGCGTCGCGGCCGAAATATCGGCCAGCGGCAGCGCGATATCGTCGGCGAAATCGAACGCCATGCCGCGCAGCGCCCCCGAATTGGTGACGATGGCGAGCTCGCCCGCCACGGGCGCCGGAAAGCGATGGAGGATGGCGACCGCGTCGAACAGCTCGTCCATGCTCTCCACCATGACCACGGCCTCGTTCTCGACCGCGGTCCGCATCAGCGCATAATCGCCCGCCATCGCTCCGGTGTGCGATTGCGCGGCTTCCTGCCCGCGCTTGCTGCGTCCGGGATGGAGCATGATCACCGGCATGCCGGCGTCGCGCGCGCGCCGCGCGGACGCGAGAAACGCCGCGGGCTCGCGAACCTGCTCGACGTAGAGCGCGATCGCATCCGCGCGGCCTTCCGCGACGATGAAGTCGATCATGTCGCTGGCGCGGACCACCGCCTCGTTGCCCGTCGCGGCCTGAAGCGCGACCGCGATCCCGCGGCCTTGCATCGCGGCGCGGATGCTCGATGCCATGGCGCCGCTCTGCGCCACCACCGCCACGCTTCGGCGCTTGCCGAGCGGCTGCGGGTGCGCCGGCTCGAAGGTGAGCGCGGCATTGTCCGCATAGTTCACATAGCCCATGCAATTGGGGCCGAGCAGCGCGATGCCGGCTTCGCGGCAGAGGGCCGCGATGGCTTCCTGCTCGCGGCGCCCTTCCTCCCCGCCCTCGGCGAAGCCCGATGCGAAAACGACGGCCCCGGCCACGCCGCGCCGCGCCGCGGCTTCCAGCGCGGGCAGGATGGCCACGCGCGGTATGTTGAGAACGAGGGCGTCGACGCCGTGCGGAAGATCATCGACGGAACGCCGGCAGGGCCGTCCGTCGATTTCGTCGCGGGTCGGGCTGATGAGGTGGAGATCGCCCTTGAAACCGAATCTGCCGCAATTCGCCAGCAGCACGCCGCCCATCGTGGCGGGGTCCGAAGAGGCGCCGGCGATGGCGATCGAGCGCGGCCGCAGCAAGCGGCTCAGCGACGTGCCCGGCTCAACCGGGCCGGCCGGCCCCTCGGCTCGATCGGTCACCGAAACCTGGTCCGCATCGACATGGCTTTCCTGCGCCAAACATATTCTCCCCCGATGGAACGAAACCGGCTCGGCGCCATGTTGGCGCCCGCCGTCGAAAGGTCCAATGCCGATTTTGGCGGGTTACGATATGCGAAGGTTATGGGTTCGAGGGGGCCGGCGATCCGATACTTTCACGATATCGGCGGCTCCCGGATAAGGAATTGGACGCGCCTTGCGAGAGCGTGTTAGGATATAAGCCAGGGTGACGGTTGACGCAACCGTCCGGCGACCTGCCGGCGCGACGGCGGGCAAGAGTCCAGGGAGAGCCAATTGTACGGACGCGATGATCTGAGAGCCAGCCTTGCCCCCCGGTCGAAGACCCCCGCGCCGACGGGTTTCAAGCGCGCGAGCTATGCGCGCTTCTACGCCCAGCCCCCGCAGGAGCGGACGGCGCTCGCCGACAGCTGGTATGCGCGCGGCCAGACGATGATCGTCGCCTATAGCGAGGTGAAGCCGGGCGCCGTCTTCGAGCGCGCCGGCCAGCCCGACGAATATGTCGTTGTCCTCCCCGACGAGGAGGTCGAGGTGGAGATCGCGATTCCGGAGGGCGCCTGGACCGCGACGGGGCGCAGCATCGCCTTCGTGCCCGCGGGCGACAGCAAGGTGACGGTGCTGAAGGGCGGGCGGATGGTGCGCCTGTTCACGGTCCGGTCGCAGGATCTCGCCGCGCGGTGCGGCAACGCGGCGGATTATGCCGACGCCGATCCGAACATCCCGCCGTTTCAGGCCTGGCCCGATCCGGTGGGCGGGCGCAAGGTGCGCGTCTATCCGGGCGATGTCGCGCCGGAGCAAGGCAGGTTCGGACGGATCTATCGCGGCTCGACGATCATGGTGAACTTCGGCGACGGGCGCGTCGGCCCGCGCGCGGCCGACAATCTGTCGCCGCACCACCATGACGATTTCGAGCAATATTCGATCGCGCTCGACGGCGACTATATCCATCATCTGCGCTGGCCCTGGATCAGCGATTCGACCCAATGGATCGATGACGATCACGAAAGCTGCGCGGCGCCTTCGGTCGCGGTGATCCCGCCGCCCGCCATCCACACCTCGCAGGGCGTGGCGCCCGGGCTCAACCGGCTGCTCGACGCCTTTTGCCCGCCGCGCCTCGATTTCTCCGCCAAGCCCGGCTGGGTGCTGAACGCCGACGACTATCCGATGCCCCGGCCCCGGGACGACGCCGAATGACCGGCCGGACCGCCGATCTTCCGTAAGGCGCCGTCGCGGCGCCGCGCGCGGGTCAGGACGGTCTGCCGAACAGCCGGCGGCCGTTGCCGTGCAGCACCTTCTCGCGCTCCGCATCGTCCAGATGCGCCGTCGCCGCGATCGCCTGGTCCACCATCTCGGCATAGCTGTCCTGCGTGTTGCCGTAGTCGGACCCCCACATGACGCGATCGGCGCCGAAGGTGTCGACCAGCAGCCGCACGAACCCCGCCGGGTCGATGCCGGCCTGGGCGAAGCGGTTGAAGTTGATCTGCGTGAATTTGAAATGGATGTTGGCGACGTCCGCGAGCTCCAGATGGTCGTGCCCGATCGTGCCCACGACGCCGCCTTCGACGCCGGGCCAGCCGCAATGGTCGAGCGCGATCTCCGTGCGCGGATAGCGTCTCGCCAGCGCGATGATCCGCCGCAGCGCCGCTTGCGAGGGCTGCCCCGGTGCGTACATGATCACCATGCGCAGGCCCAGCTCGGCGGCGACGTCCCAGGTGTCGAGAGCGGCCGGCGAATCGAGCCAGGGATAATTGCCGGCCTCGTCCGGATAACCGAACAGCCGCAGCCCGCTGACATTGTGGCCTTCGGCGAGCGTGCGCAGCTGCAAGGGCGTATCCGGCGCGTCGGCGCGCAGGATCAGGACGGCGGAGACGCGGTCGGGCTGCGCGTCGGCAACGTCGATCGCGTAGCGATTGTCCGTCTTGTACACGGTGTTGTACTGCACCGCCGCGCCGCCGGTCACGCCGCATTCGTCCCAGAGCCACAGCAGCCGATCCGCGGTCGGCGGATCGCGCTCCAGCCGCGCCGCGAGCGCGTCCGGGCCTTCGCGCGCGCCGGTCAGGTCGACCGGGTAGCGCGCGGTGTCGTTGGTGAAGAAATGCGCATGGGTGTCGAACAGCCTGATGTGTGAACGCGTCATCAAATGAATACGTCTATATACAACATAGTTTGTCAATATCATATTTTTGCTTGCCGCCTGACGCCCATCTGTCACAATCGGATGCTGACCGAACATGAATCGCGGGCGCCTCGGATCGCCGAACGATGGCCGCGCATCGAAGGGGAGCAGAGGATGCCCATCAGGTCCGATATCATTGTCTCGGCCGTGGGAGCCGCCGCGCTGTCGCTGACGGTCTACGGCGCATTGGGCGGCGCGGCCCCGGCGAACGCCCTGCACGCCCAGGCTGTCCAGCCGCCGCCCGCCTTCGCCCAGTGCCGGGGCTGTCACACGGTCGTCAGGGGCGGCCGGTCGGGCGTCGGGCCGAACCTGTTCGGGGTCAGCGGCGCGCCGGCCGCCGCCAAGCCGGATTATGCCTATTCGTCGGCGATGAGGGCGTCCCGGCTGCGCTGGGACCGCGCGACGCTGGATGCCTATCTGGCCGATCCCAGGGCGGTTGTCCCCGGCACCAGGATGACCATTCCCGTCAGGAATGCGGCGCAGCGAAGAGAGATCATCGACTATCTCGCCAGACTGAACTAGCCGCGCAGGAGAGCCCCATGATCCGTCACCTGGCCGCAATCGCGCTCTGCCTGTCCGTCCCGGCCGCCGCGCAGACCGCGCGGCCGTCCCTCGATTACGCCACGGCCGCGACGATCCGCGATACGTGCATCTCCTGGGCGACGGCGCGACGGCTCAGGCTGGCGATCGTGGTGCTCGAGCACCACGGCATGCCGGTCACGGTGGCGCATATGGACGGCGTCTCGATGGGCGGCGGCGAGATCGCGCAGTGGAAGGCGTTGTCGGCGGCCAGGTTCGGCCGCGCGACCGCCGACACCGCGCGGATGAATCCGCCCGCCAACATGCCGAGCGTCGCGACGCTGGAGGGCGGCGTGCCGATCTACACCGCCGATGGCGCGCTGCTCGGCGGTGTCGGTGTCTCGGGCGCCAGCCCGGCGGACGACGCGGCCTGCGCCACGGCCGGGATCGAGGCGGCGGGCCTGAGCGCCGCGCGCCCCGCGCCGGCGGTTCAATAGGCGTCGATCTCCTTCAGCGTCTCCGCGGCGATCGCCCAGCTTTCGACGCCGCCGGCGACGCCGATATAGAGTGTCGTCTGGAGCAGCACTTCGCGGATATCCTCCTTGGTCGCGCCATTCTCCACCGCGCATTTGACGAGCCGCCTGAGCGGCGTGTGACGATTGAGCGCGGCGCAGATCGCCATCGTGATCAGGCTGCGCTCGCGCAACGTCAGGCCGGGCCGCGTCCAGGTTTCGCCGAAACAGGCCGAGGTGACGAAATTCTCCAGGGGCTCGTGGAAATCGTCCGCGACGTCCAGGCGCTCGACACTTGCCTGGCCGAACAATTGCCTGCGCATTTCGCGGCCCGCCTGGAATGCGGGATCGCCGGTCTTGAGAGCCATCTTTTCGTCCTTCGTGGTTAGCTGCGATTGCGGAATGCGGCGCCGAGCCAGCGCATCTCGTCGCGCGCCGGCCGGGAAAAGCGCACGGCGCGCAGGAAGCCGTGGCACATGCCGGATGCGACGCGCTCCTCGACCGCGACGCCGGCGGCGCGGAGCCGCGCGGCATATTCCCTGCCCTCCGCGAGCAGGGGGTCATGCTCGGCCCCCAGCAGGATCGCGGGCGGCAGGCCCGACAGGTCGTCGAGGCGCAGCGGGGCGGGGAGGGGGGCCTCGTCCCGCGCGGCGCAGGCGTGATAGGTGGCGATCATCGCGCGGATGACGGGGCCGGTCAGCGCCGGGTCGTTCGCCGCCGCGTGGCTTTCGCGCGCGGCATCGAGGTCGTACACGCCATAGCAGAGCAACTGGCAGACAAGCGCCGGGCCGCCGCCGTCGCGCAGGCGGACGGCGAGATGCGTTGCGAGGAAAGCGCCCGCGCTGTCCCCCGCGACCGCGATCCGCGTCGTATCGATCCCGAGCTCCGCGCCCATCCGGACGACCCAGTCCATCACGTCGGCGCATTGGGCGAGCGTCGCGTCGGGCGTGGATTCGGGCAACCGCGCATAATGCACGCTGATCACCGTCGCGGCCGTCGCCTCGGCGAGCGCGGTCGCGAAGCAGTCGTAGCTTTCTATGCTGCCGATGGTGAAGCCGCCGCCGTGGAGATAGACGATCGCCGGCTGCGCGCCCTCGCCGGCGGGGCGATGAATGCGGACCGCCGTCTCGATCGGCCCGCCGGCAACATAGGTGTTCGACACGATCATCCCCGCCGGGCGGGGCAAGGCGATGCGATGGGCGTCGCGATCGGCGAGCAGCCGCATCGCCTCCAGCGAGGGCGGCGTGCCCGGCGGGCGGCGCACGGCGGCGAGATAGTCCGCCAGTCCATCGGCGAGCAGAGGGGCGCCAGCCACAGTCGATCCCGCGCCGCGCCTCACACACTCTCCTGTCGTGGCTGCGCCATGCGTCTGCTATCAACGCTTGGCTTATACCAGCCTTGGTGTCATGTTGAATGGCGTTTGTAAATAGCAACTGAGCGGAGGGGTTTCGTGTTCAATTCGGCGGTGAAGCGCAAGCTGGAATCGGGGGAAACGGTGTTCGGCAGCTTCTTCAAGGTGGACTCGCCGCAGGTCGCGGAGCTTTACGGGCTGGCCGGTTTCGATTTCCTGATCCTCGACGCCGAGCATGGCTGCCTTTCCCACGGCCAGATCGAGAATCTGATCCGCACCTGCGAGCGGATGGGTATGAGCAGCGTGGTCCGCACGCCCGATGCCCAGGAAGCCAATATCCTGCATGTGCTGGACAGCGGCGCGAGCGGCATTCAGGTGCCGTCGCTCAAGACCGCCGACGATGTCCGCGAGGTCATCCGCAAGGCGAAATACTGGCCGCTGGGCGAGCGCGGCTCGGCGCGCGCCTGCCGCGCCGCCGGCTACGGCACGGTCCCCGATTTCGAACAGCGGGCCAATGCGGAGACATTGGTCAGCGTCCATGTCGAGAACAGGGAGATGGTCGAGGAGATCGAGGCGCTGTGCGCCATTCCCGAGCTGGACGTCCTGTTCATCGGGCCGGGCGATCTGAGCGCCTCGCTCGGCCATCCCGGCAATGCGGGGCATCCCGATGTCGTGGCGGCGATCGACCGCGTGATCGAGGTCGCGGCGGGCCGCAAGCATATCGGCACGGTGGCGGGCAATGCGGCGCAACTCGATTCATATGTGTCGCGCGGCGTCCATTACATCGCCTGGCTGTCGGACCTCGGGCTGATGCGCGGCGCGCTGAAGGGCGCGGCGGACAATTTCGTCCCCTATCGCAACGCGGGAGCGACGCGATGAAGCGGCCCTCCGGCGGCCGGGGCCGGGAGCTCGCGGAGGTCGCGCCGCTGCTGGACGAGATCACGCAGGACATTCTCTACGACAAGGTCTGGGAGCGTCCGGAGCTGTCGGCGCGCGACCGCAGCCTCATCACCATCACCTGCCTGATCGCGCTCAACCGGGAACAGACCCAGGGGCATATGGAGCTGGGCCTGGAGAACGGGCTGACCGTGGAAGAGCTTGGCGAGGCGATCGCGCACATCGCCTTCTATGCCGGCTGGCCGGTCGCGGTGAGCGCCGCGCGCAAGCTCAAGACGCTGGTGGCGGCGCGGCGCGATGAGGATGTGGGCTGATCGTCCGTCTCCTTCTCCCCCGCCTGCCCGCGGCGGGGGAGGGAAGATGGAAGCTCAGCCGGCCGCCTTCTCTGCCTGATTCGAGACGAGCGCCAGCGGATCGTCCGCCACGACCGCAAGCCCGCCGCCGCGATCCGACCGGACGTTCTCGAAGGTTCCGGCTTCCTTCTTGCGCAGGCCGTAGGAGCGCACCGGCTCCAGATCCTCCTTCGCGACCTCCGGCATGCGCGGCTTGCGGGCGAGCGCCGCCGCGATATAGGGCGCGAGCTCTTCGCGCTTCTTCGCGAGCCGCGCGTCCTCGTCCTGCTTGAACCGGGGCATGACCTTGCCGGCGAACAGCTCCAGCGACTCGCGGATATGTTCGTGGTTCGCTGGCCCGGTCTGCTGCACGAAGATGATCTGGTCGATGCCGACATCCGCATAGGCCTTGCAGTGCGCGTAGACCTGCTCGGGCGTGCCGATCCCGCCATTTCCGTGATTGTCCTCGATATCGGCCTCGGCCTTCTTGAAGCCCTCCCACACGGTCGAATGGCCCGGCACGGCCCTGCCGAAGGAAGCGTAGAAGCCGAGGGAATAGCCGAAATATTTGAAGCCCTCGGTGCCGCGCGCGATCGCGACCTGCTCGTCTTCATTCACCGACAGCGCGGTGACGATCGCGAAATTGGCGTTCACCGCGTGGCCGATGGGCACGCATTCGTCGGATTTGATGATGTCGTAATATTCCTTGACCCACTTGCCCGCCTGCTCTGGCGCGGCGAAGCCGAAGACGAGCGCGCCCATGCCGTTGCGCGCGGCGTGCAGGATGGTCTCGCGGCGTGAGCATGCGACCCAGAGCGGCGGGTGCGGCGCCTGGATCGGCTTGGGCACGATGTTGCGCGCCGGCATCGAGAAATGCGCGCCAGCGAAGCCCGGATAGGGCGTCATGGTGAGCATGTTCGCGGTCTGCTCGGTCGCTTCGCGCCACATGTCCTTCTTCTGGTCGGGATCGACGCCGAACGCCTCCAGCTCCATCGCGGTGCCGCTTTCGCCGGTGCCCCATTCGACCCGGCCGTTGGAAAGCAGGTCCAGCGTGGCGATCCGCTCGGCGACGCGCGCGGGATGGTTGATCTTGGGCGGCATCACGCAAATGCCGTGGCCCAGCCGCATCCGCTTCGTGCGCTGGCTGAGCGCGCCCAGGAACACCTCGGGGGCGGAGCTGTGCGAATATTCCTCGAGGAAATGATGCTCGACGAGCCAGGCGCAGTCATAGCCCAGCCTGTCCGCCAGTTCGAGCTCGTCGAGCGCGTTGTGAAAGATGACGCGATCCTTTTCAGCGTCGAAGGGGGCCGGGGACTGGTGCTCGTAGAACAGGCCGAACTGCATGGCTGCTTCCTCAGGCTTCGCTCCCGCGCCGGCTCTTCGGACGCGGTTCTCAATGACAGCCTGTCTTATAACGACCGCGCCGGCGGAAGGAAAGATAGAATCAGCTAGGCTTATAACGGACATGCCCCCGTGAGCTTCGGCCGCGGGGGCTTTCGTCGGGATCGTCCCCTTCGCGTCTCCGGCAATGTTGCATGGACAGGGCGGGGAACGGCTGGCAGGAGGATAGCAGGCAAGGTGTCATAGGGGTCAGGTGCCGAATGGCGGATGCGGAAGGCTCGCGCCGGCGGGTTCAGTCGATCGAGGTCGGGTTCCGCGTCCTGCGGGTTCTGTGGATGGCGGAAGGGCCGCTGCCCTTGCGGGAGATCGCCGCGCGCGCCGGCATGCCGGCGAGCAAGGTGCATCTCTATCTGGTCAGCTTCGTCCGCGAGGACATGGCCTATCAGGAGGCGCAGAGCGGCCATTACGGGCTTGGCGCGTTCGCGATCCAGCTCGGCCTCGCGGCGATCCGCCAGCTCGACGTCGTGACGCTGGCCGCCGACACGCTGACGCAGCTGCGGGACACGACCGACTGCGCGATCTACCTCTCGCTATGGGGCGATCGCGGCCCGTGCATCGTCGCCAAGGCGGACGGCACGCTCCAGGGCGCCTTCCTGGTGCGTCTGGGCTACATCCTTCCCCTGACCACCACGGCGACCGGCCTGGTCTTCCTCGCGCACCTGCCGGAATATGAGATCGCGCGCGCCCGGGCCGCGGAGGATGCCTATGCCGCCGGGCGCAACGCCCGCGCGCCGTCCGAAGAGGAGATCGCCGAACGCGTCGGCAAGATTCACCGGCTCGGCTACGCATCGACGGCGGGCATGCTGAACCGCAACTTCGCCGCCATCTCCGCCCCGATCCTGGACTTCAGCGGCAAGATCGCCGCGACCCTGACGCTGCTCGGCCCGAGCGAATATGTGAACCGCACCCGGCACAAGGAGTTCGCCAACCTGCTGCTGGACGCGGCCCGCGGCGTATCGCAACGGCTGGGCGCGCCGGCGACGTCGGATGAGCCGCTCTGAAAAAAAGCCTGATCCCGGGCCGATGCCGCGGAATCTAGAGGCGCTGGACGCCCGCGCGCCGATATTCCGGCGTGAATTCCTCGATATCGCCGGTCTCGTCCTGGTTGGCTGAAGGCGAACTGAGCGATTCGAGCAGGCGCAGCAGGAAACCCCGCAGCTCGGCCTGCTCATCCGCGTTCAACGGCGTGAGCAACTCGCGCTCCAGCGCCCGCGAATCCTTCTGCAACTGCTTGAGCGCGTGCGTGCCGGCCGGCGTGAGGCTCAGCTCGAGCAGGCGCTTGTTCGTGTCGCTCACCCGGCGGTCGATCAGCCCCTTGCTTTCGAGCAAAGCGATTTGCTTGATCATGGTCTGCGGCTTGACGTCGTAGAGCCGCGCGAGCTCGGCCGACGACATGTTCGGGCGGGTCGACAAGGTCGTGAGGATGCGGAACTGCACGGCCGTGACCCCGAAGGGGTGGAGAACGGCTTCCAGGCGCACATAGGCCTTGTACTGCACCTGCTTGACGAGATGCAGGATCGAATGTGAGCTTCGGCCGGACTTCGAACGAGAGGTTTTCCCCATCGGGCCTTAGTGTCCCATCGGTCCGGGCCTGTCCAGATGCGCCGGATCGGCGCGCCGGGATCATAATCTAAGCCAAGCTGACAAATATCGCTTGCATTCGTTCGCATATGACGAATGATATATGTCATTGAGACCGACGCTCCGGCGCTGCGCTTTCTTGCGGGAGGGTGAAAGGGGCCAGGGATGCGATCAGGAGAGGATGTGAGATGGCGACCAGCAGCGGGCCGATCAGCGTCGATAGCTTTCTCGACAGTCTGAAGTTCAATCGTTTCCATCTCACCATTCTGATCCTTTGCACCGTCCTCACCGCCATCGACGGCTATGAGCTTTACATCGTCGGATGGGTGTTGCCCGATCTGGCCCAGGATTTCGGCGTGTCGCGCACCGCGATCACCTCGGCGATGGTCGCGCAGCAGGTGGGCATGCTGCTCGGCGCCTTCGTCATCCCGCCGCTCGCTGATCGCGTCGGCCGCCCACGGCTGCTGCTGTTCTGCTACACCGGAATGGCGCTCAGCGCGTTCGCCATCCTCTTCACCACTTCGCTGCTGCCGTTCGCGATCTGCCGGTTCGTCGCCGGTTTCTGCGGCACCGCGATGATCCCGATCCTGGTTTCGCTGGCGTCGGAGACGGCGCCCCAGCGACTGCGCGCGACGATGAGCACCATCACGGTGAGCGGCACCATGATCGGCGCGCTGCTCGGCGCGCTGATGCAGGGCTTCGTCCTGGAGCCGTTCGGCTGGCGCGGAGGTTTCTGGATCGCGGTCGCCCTGCCGGTGATGATGCTGCCTTTCATCTATTTCTTCCTGCCCGAATCGCTGCGTTCGCTCGCCGCGCGGAATCCCGACGATCCGAGGATACAGACGCTCGCGCGCAAGATGCAGCCGGGGCGGGAGGAGCCTGTGACGTTGACGGTGCCGCCCAAGCCCGAGCGCGCCGCGGGCGCGACCCTGCTTGCGGATATTTTCGGCCCCGGACAGCGGATGAAGACGTTCCTCATGTGGGCGATCACCGTCTCCAGCTTCGTGTTCATCACCGCGGGGGTGTGGAAGACGACGATCTTCAAGGACGTGGTCGGCCTGTCCTGGTCGCAGGTCGCGCTCATCAATGGCGTCAACACGGTCGCCGGGTTCTTCGGCATGCTGCTGATCGGCTTCTTCATCGACCGGCTCGGCTTCAAGCGGGTGATGGTCTCCACCTTCCTGCTCGCGGCGGGCTTCTCGGTGCTCATCGGCGTGCTGGCGCCCACCATCGGCATGTTCGTCGCGGTCGGATTCATGGCGATGTTCCAGCATGGCGGCCAGGCGAGCATCGCCGCGCTCGCCGCCGCGCTCTACCCGCCGCGGAGCCGCGCCACGGGCGTGGGCTGGGCCTATGGCGCGGCGCGCATCGCGTCGATCTTCGCGCCGCTGTTCGGCACCTTCGTGCTCAGCGAGGGTTTCGGGCCGGTCATGATCTTCGCGCTGCTCGGCGTGCCGCTGGCGTCGGCGGGGATCTTCACCTTCTGGCTGATGAGCCTCAAGGGCGCGCCGCAGCCGGTGCGTGCCGGCCATGGGCACTAGCGCGCCGGCGGCGCCGGCCGTCACCGGCCCCGCCGTCGACGCCCATGCCCATGTCTTCACCCGCGCCATGCCGTTCGCGCCGGACGCGCATTCGCGGCCGGCCTACGACTATCCGGTCGATGCCTGGCTCGCCGATCTCGACCGGCACGGCATCGCCCGTGGCGTGATCGCGGCGGCAAGCCTGTTCAACGACGGCAACGCCTATACGCTCGCCGCGCTCGCGGCATGGCCGGGGCGGCTGCGCGGCACGGTGATCGCCCCGCCCGACACGGATTCGCGGACCCTGCGCGAGCTGGCGGAACATGGCGTGGCGGGCGTGCGCCTCGTCTGGCGGCGGGTGGCGGACCTGCCCGATCTCGATCGCGATCCGTATCGCGGTTTTCTGCGCCGGATCGCCGATTGCGGCATGCATGTGGAGCTCCTGTCGCGGAGCGTGAGCCTGCCCGTGCTGCTGCCGGCCCTTGTCGCGGCGGGAGTCCCCGTCGTGGTCGACCATTTCGGCGTGCCCTCGCGCGATGCGGGCGAGCGCCGGGCCGGCACCGACGCGCTGCTTCGCGCGATCGACACGGGCAGGATCTGGGTGAAGCTCTCGGCGGGCTTTCGCATGCCTTTCGAGATCGCCGCCGAGGTCACCGCGTGCCTGCTTGATCGGGCCGGGCCGGAACGATTGCTCTGGGGCAGCGACGCCCCGTTCGTGAATCACGAGGCGGGAACCAGCTTCGCCGACACGCTCGACCTCTACCGCCGCCTGGTCCCCGACGCGGGGACACGCGGCGCGATCGACCGGACGGCGCTGGCGCTGTTCTTCAACCAGGGGAGCCAAGGATGAAACGCCCAATGACCCGGCGCGAACGGGCCGCCGCGACCGCCGAGCTTGAAATGGGACTCGCCGATTTCTGGCACGACGTCGATACCAACTGGGGCCGCAACGCGGGCGATTATTATGCGCCCGAGGCGGTCTACAGCTCGGGCAAGCTGCATCTGGAGGGGCGTGAGGCGATCCAGGGTTTCTACAGCTGGCGCGAGGCGCGGGGCGAGCGCGTCGCGGTTCACGCATTCAGCAATTTCCGCGCGGAATTCGACGGGGAGGGCGGCGCGACCGCGCATTGGTATATGCTGCTCTGGGCGGCGGACGGCGCGGCGCCGCAGGAAAGCACCTCGCCCGCGCGGATCAGCCGCGCGACCGAAACCTTCCGCTGGGACGCGGACGAGGAACGCTGGCTCTGCACGCGCCGCGAACTGGTCAACCTCTTTCGCGGCGGCGCGCAGCTCAATTTCACCTGAGCAATGAAAAAGGGCGCCCCGCCGGGACGCCCTTTCTCTTTTTTCCGGAACCTGCGCGGCGGTCAGAACCGCGCCCGCACCCCGAGCACGAAGTTGCGTCCGACCTTGTCATAATATTGCCCGTTGGTCGGGAAATTGAGGATGGTGTACGGCGTCGGCGGCGGGTCCCTGTCGAGCAGGTTGTTGATCCCCCAGAACAGATCGTAGCGGTTGTTCGCGCCCAGGGAGAACCTTCCGAACAGGTTGAAGTAAACGATCGCCGGCACGCTGTTGTCGTTGATCGTGTTGGTCGGCAGCGTGTTGTAGGTCACGTCCTGCCGGCCGGCGCTGATGAAGATCGTCTGGAGGGTCAGCTCCCACGCCCGGGTTCCGATCGTTTGCGACAGGTTGCCGCGGAAGGTGGGGATCGAGCCCAGGTTCGACCAGCCATTCTCCCCCGCGCGATCGACCCGCGCCGCGCCGGTGCCGGAGTCGACATAGGCGTGGAGAATGTAGGTGCCGCTCGCCGACAGGCTGTAGCGTCCGCCTTCTCCCAGGAAATCGGCCGCGCTGCTGTAGCTCAGCGTCATGTCGATGCCCTCCTGCTGGAACGCGCCGACGTTCAGCGATCCGGTGATGAGGGCGGTGTGGATGCGATCGTTGGGATCGGGCGTATTGGTGTCCGGCCCATAGGTGAACAGGTTGCAGAAAAAGGCATCGCCGTTGCTGCACAGATTGGCGATGTTCACCGTCGACAGGTTGGTGATCGCGTCGTTGATCCTGATATTGTAATAGTCGATGGAGAGTCCCAATCCGCGCAGCGCGCCGGTGCCGCGATAGGTCGCGCCCACCGTCAGCGTATCGGCGAACTCGGGACCGACATCGGGATTGCCCCGGCTGGTGTTCTGCGGGATCGAGGCGTTCTTGGTCACTCCGTCGACCACCAGCGTCACGGTGTTGGTGACGTTGCTGCCGGGGCTGAACAACTCGTTGATCGCCGGCGCGCGGATGTCGCGTGAACGAGCGACACGGATGTTGAGCCCGTCGACCGGTTCCCAGACGCCGCCGATCTTCCAGGCGGTCTGCCCCCCCACGGTATCGTAGTCGGCATAGCGGAACGCGCCGTTGATGCTGAGATTGTGCAGGAACGGCACGTCCCTGGCCAGCGGCACGGTGGCCTCGACATAGGCCTCCCTGACGTTGAACGAGCCGCTGTAGGGCACCGCGTTGCCCGCGGTGAGGAAGCCATTGCTCGAGCCGATCGCATCGGCCGTCAGCCTTTGCGTCTCGCGTCGGTATTCGCCGCCAAACGCCACCGCCGCCGGGCCGGCCCAGGTCGAGAAGGGCTCGCCCACGATGTTCGCGCCGAACGTAAGCTGGTCGTATTTGACCCTCGCCAGGCCTTCGCCCCAGATATAGTCGCGGGCGGCCTCGCTGAAATTGCCCTCCCCGAACAGGTTGAGCGGCTGGCAGCCGGCGGCCGCGGGATTGCCCTGCAGGACCGCGCGGCAGACGATGTTGCCCGTCGCCGGATCGCGCACCGCGTCGAGCGCGAAGTTCAGGTTGGCGCGGACCGGGTTGCTGAACGTCGCCGACGAATAATTGTTGACGCCATAGGAGGCGTGCGCGTCCCATCTCCAGGAGCCGCCCAGCCGGCCTTCGAAGCCGACGACGCCGTGCGGCGTTTCGTTGACGATCTCGTAGAAATTCTTGCCGATATCATAGGCGATGCGGCTGATGTTGAACGACTGCACGTCCGGCGGCAGCAGCGCGAGCACGGATGCCGGGATGAAGGCGTTGTCGCGCTGGATCGTCTGGTTGGGCAGGCGGATGGATATGCCGTCGAGAAACCCGCGCGAGCGCGAGAAGCCGCCCTCGATATAGCCGGTCAGCGAGTCGGAAAATTCGTAATAGAAGCTGCCATAGGCGGTGAAGCGCTCGACGTCGGGCATCTGGGCGACGCCCTTGATGATCGATTCGCCTTCGCCGCCGATCATGACCTGCCCGCCGGAGATGGAGCCCCGCTCGAACGGGCGGATCGACCCGTCCGGGTTGAAGGTCACGTTGTTGAGGCCGGGGATGTTGCTGGTGATGACGCCGCCCGACCCCAGATTGGCATGCACGTTCGGCGACAGAATGAACGCGGGCTGGCCGAAGCCGGGCGTGCCTGGAACGGTGCGCTGCGCGTTGCTGACGATCATCCATTCCTCGCGGCCCCAGCCGCGGGTGTAGATGTCGCCCAGGCCGTTATTGTTCGAATAATCGGCGCTGACGACGAGCTGGCCGCGATCGTCGTTGACGCTGGTTCCGGCGATGAAGCCCAGCCTTCGCGTGAAATGGTCCCCGCGCTGCGAGAGCCCGACCTGGCCGGTCACCTCGATGCCGTCATACCGCCGCCTCATGATGACGTTGACGACACCGGACACGGCGTCCGAGCCGTAGAGCGCCGAGGCGCCGCCGGTCACGACATCGACCCGTTCGATCATGTTCGTGGGGAACAGGTTGAGATCGGTGGTCGTCGGCACGCCCAGGTTGCTCGCCGGGGCGAAGGGCACGACGCGCGACTGGTTGACCAGCACCAGCGTGCGCTGACCGCCGAGCGCGCGCAGATCGGCGGTCGCCTGCGCGGGGCTGGAGGTGTTGGTGGCGTTCGCGCCCGGCGAGCGCGTCGCCTTGAACGCGGGGTTCTGGTTGAGCACCTCCATGACGGTGGTCACGCCCTGCCGCTCGAGAACCTCGGCTCCGATGATCTGGGTCGGGGTCGGCGCCTGAAGGCCGCTTTGCGCCGTGCGGGAGGCGGTGACGACGATGTCGTCCGCCTGGCGGTCTTCCGCCACCGCCGCGCTGTCCAGCGCCGGCTCCTGTGCCGGCGCCGCCTCCTGCGCGAACGCGGCGCCGCCCGCCACACTCGAGATCGTCAGCGCGGTCGTGGCCATCATGCGGCACACCTGCCGAATTGATCGGCGATCCTTCAAGCCCGTCATGCCTTCCCCCTCTCCCAAGAATGTGGCGCCAGCTTGCCGCTGGGCTCCCACGGATGTCGCCGGCCTGCCCGGCCCGCGCCGTTCGCGTCCTCATCGCCGATGATCGCGTATCAATCGGCAGATATTCCGGATTAACAAACACGACTCGTCTATAACAAATAAGCTAGGCTGACAACCGGCAATCGTGTAATTTTGAATCGTATTTGCTTTGGACCAACGCCCGGTGTGCCGGGCCGCGCCTCGACGGCGCGTTCAGCGCCGCCTCGCCTCCTCGTAGACGCTGCTGTCGATCAGGGCGGAAAGCGCCGCGCGCGAACGTGGCGCGCGGCGGTCCTGCGCGGCCAGCCACTGCTCCTCGGCGACGAGCACGTCGAGCAAGTCGTCCGGCAGCGATGCGGGAAAGGTCAGTGTCGGCCATGCGCGCGCCACCTCGTGCGCGGGCAGCCCGGCCGTGGACGCGACGAGCGCCTGCGCCGGCTCCGGGTTGTCGCGGATGGCATCGCTCGCATCGATCACGGCCCGGACGAACTCCACGATCCGGCGCCGCTTGACCGGATCGGCAAGGTTGGCAGCGGTCGTGTTGAGATTGAACAATTCGCGATAGATGCCGTCGCCTGAGAACTCGATAGCATCGTCTCCCAATGCCTGCGCCGCATTGCCGGCATGGGGTTCCCAGATCGCCACCGCGTCGACCTCCCCCCGCGCGAGCGCATCCGCCATTCCCTCGATCGGGCTGATCCGCACGGGTTCGATATCGGCGAAGTCGAACTGCGCATCCGCCAGCATCCGCGCCAGGAAGTAACCGGCGGAGGTGGTGGCGAGCGTGGCGATCCGTTTGCCCCTGAGATCGGCGACGCTGCCGATTCCGGCCGACCGGCGCGCGACGATCCGATAGCGCCCCTCGGTCACGGTCAGGATGATACGGATGTCCGGGTGATCGACGGAATAGCGAAGCGCCTGGGTCTCGGCGTGGGTCGCGACATCGGCCAGGCCATGATCGCCCAGGCCTTCGACCGGCGCCGCTCCGACCAGATTGCCGATCCCGCCATTGCGGACCACGGCGCCCGAAGGATAATATTCCTGCGCGGCGAGCAGGACCGGCCCGATCTCCAGCGTCGCGGTGCTGCCGCGAACGGCAAGGGGCAAAGCGGTATCGACCGCCGGGCCGTCGCCGTTCGCGCAGCCCGCCAACCCGGCCGCAAGCGCGATGGCCATCGCCGCAAAACATCCCCGCCAGCCCATCTCGCCTCTCCTTTATCAGCCATGATGATATCATACCGTCCGCCGTCGCGGCCAGAATAATATAAGCATGGGTGACAAGTTCATGCGAATGGGCTGCCGCGGCCGGGCGCCGTCGGCTCATCGAATGTCTGGAGCTGCTTTGGTCAGACGAGCAGGTCGGCGGCGGCGATGCGGGCGCGGGGATAGTCGCTGCCCTCGGGCGCGCGGCCGACGCGCAGGACGTTGATGAGTGTGCGGCCGGGCGGGAGGGGCGCCATGCCGAGCAGCTCGGCGCGCGCCGCCGGATCGTCGTTGAGCACGGCCATGACCGCCGCGTGGAGCCCCGCCTGCGCCACGCGCAGCCAGGCGCGGTAGAAGGCGCGGCCGCTCTCGAACGGCGCCTCCTCCGTCGGGCGGTGGATCAGGACGAGGCCCGCCGCGCCGCGCACCGTCGCCGCCTCCGCCGACAGCCGCGCCGCCAGCCCGATCCGGTCGAGCGGGCGGAACAGCGGGCCGAGCACCAGCCCCGCGCCCAACGCCTCGACCGGCGACATCGCCATCGCTTCGGCATTGAGCCCGTCCACCGCCCAGCGCGGATCGCGTCGGCTGAGGCGCATCCAGCCGAGCAGCTCGCGGCGGAAGGAATCGTCGCGGAAGAAGCCGTGACCCGCTTTGTCGGCCAGCGCGGCGATGGTCGCGATCCTGTCCGGATCGTCGAGCACCGTCACATCGTCGCCGGCGAGGCGGGCCAGTGCCGCCCGGTCCGCGTCCGATGCGGCGGCGAAACGGCCGCGATGCGAGCGGCGGCGTGGGACGAAGGGGCGCAGCGGATCGGGTTCCCCGCCCGGCGCGATCGCGAAGCGCCGGACGGGGCGCAGGTCGTCGTCCGGCACGGGGAGGTCGGCCGCGCCGAGATCGACCAGCCTGCGCTCCATGCCGGACAGGGCGATCGCCATCCCCTCCGCCGCCGCGCCCAGGCTGAGCGCGGCATCCCGCTCGGTGGGGTCGCCGGCGGGCAGGGAGCGGGTGCGGTCCTCGATCAGCAGCAGCCCGTCGCCGTCGAAGCGCCAGCGCGCGGGCTGGACATTGTGGGTGCTGGGCGCGAGCGCTGCCTCGGCCGCCAGCTCGAGTTGTTGCTCGGGGGTCATGCCGCCAATGCCTTGCGGAACAGGTGCAGCTTGTGCAGCGGGCGGGCGCCGATTTTCTCCATCTGGCGCAGGCTCGCCTTATTCTGGTCCGCGATCCAGGTGATGCCGAGCGAGCGGTAGCCGGCGTCTCGCATCACCCCGATCTGGCGGCGCAGCATCGCCCCCATCAGGCCCCGGCCATGCTGGTCGCGCATCACCGAATAGAAGATGATAACCGCGCGGCGGCGGTTCAGCCGATAGCGCAGGAAATGGAACGGCGTCGTCAGGCCGATGCGCGAGCGCGTGGCGGCGAGGAAGCCGTTGAGATCGGGGATGCACACGATCACGCCCGCCGGGCGCCCGTCCTTCGTCAGCACGCTCGACAGGCGGGGATCGAGGATCGACATCATCTCGCCCGCCTGGAAGCGGAACTCCTCCGCCGTCAGCGGCACGAACATCGGATTGTCGGCGAAGCCGTCGTTGAGGACGGCGCGCGCCTCCTCCATGCGCGGCACGAAGGCGGCCTTGGTGATCGGCGCGAAGCCGTAGCCTTCGGGCAGCTCCGGCAGCCCTTCGATCCGCGCCTCGGCCAGATCCAGCTCGAACGTCGTCATCGGGAAGAAGCGTTCATAGCCGTTCGCCTCCAGCAGGCGCGGGATGTGCGGCGGATTGACGATCATGTCGGTATAGGCCTGGCGGCCGAAGCCGTCGGTCATCACGCCCGCCTGCTGCATCGCCGTCAGGTTGAAATTGCCGGCGATCTCGTCGCAGTCATGGGCGCGGGCGAAATCCTCCGCCGCGCCGAGCAGGGCGCGCGCCGCGTCGCTATCGTCGGCGCAATCGAAGAAGCCGAACTGCATGCGCCGCCAGCCGTGCCGTTCATTGGACTGGCCGTGCCGCACCGCGACGATCCGGCCGATCGCCCGCCCGCCGCGATGGGCCGTCCAGAAGCGGTGCGGATTGCCGCGGGACAGCAGCGGATTGCGCGTTTCGTCCAGCATCCGCCGCACATCGCCGCGCAATGGCGAGACATAGCCGACCTCCGGCCCATAGGCGTTGAACGGCACGTCGAAGAAGGCGGCGGCGTCGCCCGAACGAAGCTCGATCATCCCCGCCCTCCGTCCAGCAGCCGCGCCAGCACGTCCAGCTCCGCCGTCAGCGTGTCCGCGCCCAGCGATCCGGCGGAGACCGCGAGAAAGCGAGGCGGGCGGGCCGACAGCCGCACCAGATGGGTCGCGGCACAGGCGTCGAGCAGGTCGCGCGCGGCATCGCCGGTCTCGCCCGCTTCGCCGGCCGTGACGACGCGGCGGCGGGCGAGCGCCGCGATCAGCGGCTCCGGATAGGGCGCCAGCGCCGCGCCCTCGACGATCCGCCCGGCCGCCAGCAGCGGGTGGGCGGCGAGCAGGGTCTCGCGGTCGGCATCGTCGGGCAGTCCGGCCAAGGCGGCGATCAGCGAAGGCTGGGCGCGGGCGACGAGGCGCGCTTCCGAGCGGCGCTGGAGGATCAGGGCGAGCGCGCCCGCCGCCGCGCCCGCGGCGCCGGCCTGCACGAGCGCATGTGCCGGCGCGCCCGGCCAGATCAGCCACGCCGCCGCGCCGACGAGCAGCCCCACGGCCAGCACGGCGAGCGCGTCCACCAGCAGCAAGGCGAGCGAGGCCGTGCCCCCCGCGAGCCGGGACGTCGCCAGCACGAGCAGCAATATGGCGAAGGCGCCGCCCCGGACGGGGAGATCGGCAAGCATCTGGAAATCGGTGACGAAGAGCGGGATGGAGAGGAGCAAGGCGGCGCCGAGGATGCGCGCCGCCCGCGCCTCGGCTGGCGCGAGATCGCCGGCCGGATCGCGCCACAGCAGGCGGACGATGAGCAGCACCATCAGCGCCTGGAACAAAGCCAGCGCCGCCAGCACCGCGAGGCCCCAGAAGGCGCCCGCCAGCAGGGCGGTCAGGCTGAACCCCGCCGCGCCGGCCAGCGCCAGCCATTTGACCCATGCGGGCGCATGACGCCGCACCACCTGCTCCGCAACGCGCAGCGCAAGCAGTGGCAGCCAGCTCGCCACGATCATCAGCGGCACGGCGGCCAGCCCCGCCGCCTCGCCCCCGCTCCAGGCGGCGAGCCGGGCGGCGAGCAGCAGGGCCAGGCCCCAATAGAGCGCGGTCAGCCGCGCGGCGACCGGACTGCCGCGCCGCGCCGGCCGGATCGAGAGGATCGCGATCAGGGTCGCGGCGAGCGCGGTCGCGGTGATCAGCAGGTCGATCGCCGCGCCGGTCATGCCGATCGCATCATCCGCTGCATGAAGCGGCGCACCAGCAGGCCGCGCAAGGCCGCCACCGGCGCGCTGCGCGGCTGCTCCACCCGCGCCTTGTGCGGATTGAAGAAATAGCCCCGGCAGTCGGTCCCGCCGGGACGGTCCAGCAGCACCCGGATCGCCTCCTCCGCCATCAGCATGCCGGCCATCGTCACCATCGTGGAGAAGGAGAAGCGGGAGCGCCTGCCCGCCGCCACCTCCGCCGCGACCTCCAGATCGACATGAGCGTGGGACGAGGAATGGACGAGCACATATTCGATCTCGCGCACCAGGCATTCGGCGCGCATCGCCGCGTCGATCGCCCGCCAGTCCACGCCGCGCGTGGGATAGCCGAGCCGCTCCTCCGGCCGGGGATCGGCGGGGCGCACCACCGTCACCGAGGGCAGGGGCGAGGCATAGGCGTCGATCACCGTCTTCCCCAGCGCCCGCGCGCGGCGATAGAGATGCGCGCCGGCCGCCGCGTCGTCCATGCCGTTGACGATCACGTCCGCATCGGCCGCGATCCGGTCGAGCTCCTCCGTCCACTCCGCGCCGAGCAATTCGATCCGCGCCTCCGGATTGATCCGCAGCGCCGCGTCGCGCGCGGCCTCGGCCTTGAGCCGGTCCACCGTGTCGAGCGTGGCGAAGAGCTGGCGATTGAGGTTGGACACTTCGAATACGTCGATATCGGCGAGGACGAACCGCCCCACGCCCGCGCGCAGCAGGGCCATGAAGGCCGCGCCGCCCATGCCGCCGGTGCCGGGAATGAAGACGCAGGCCGCGCGCAGCCGCGCCTGCTCCTCATCCGAGACGAAGCCGCGATTGCGCGTCGTCATCTCCGCATAGCTGAAGCCGCTCATCGCGCCGGCCTCAGGCGGCCGAGGCTGCGATCGGCGGCGAGCCATTGCAGGGTCGGCGCCACCACCGCCTGCACGCCGAGCACCAGCAACTGGACGCCGAGCCGGGGCAGGGCGCCCCTCGGCACGCTTTCGTTCAGGAAGCGCCGCGCCGTCGCGAGATTGATCTGGCCGATTTGCAGCACGTCGTCTCCCCGTTCGTAATCCAGCGCCTCGCGGCAGAAGTCGTTGTAGCGATCGTCCCGATGTCTGGCCGCCATGTCGAAGCTCTTCTTCAGATTGTCCGATCCGCCCGTATAGGCATTGGTGATCACGCCGCGATCCTCCTCATATCCCGCATCGCCGCCCACGCCGAACGCATGGCGATGGTCGCTCATGATCTGCCGCGCGATCAGCCTGTGCGCGAAGGTCGGCCCGGTCCCCGCCTGCGCGGGCCAGACCCGGTCGAACGTCTCGGCGACCATGCCCACCACGGCGGGCACCTGGGTGACGCTGCTGATCCACAGCGGGCGCAACTGGCGGCGCGCGAACAGCAGGAAGCAGGTGAGGCCGTAGAGTATCCAGGAAAGCCCCTCGCCGCGCACGGCGGGGTTCACCATCACCAGGCCGAGATGCAGCACCTCCATGCGCTCGGCGCCCTGCCGGACGGGCAGCAGCGGCATCGCGTTGAACGCGATCGCCTCGCCGCCGGCGGCATCGCGGACGAGCGTGATGACGCTGCCGCGCCAGGCCGCGCCGTCGGGATCGAACAGCCCGTAGTCCAGCTGCCGGCCGTCGAGGCAGCTCGCCACCACCGCGCGGCACCCGGCGACCAGCGGCGCGAGCTCGTCCTGCGCCATCCACGCGCCGGGGCGCTCCACGATATCCACCTGGAAACGGCGATTGGGCCGGAACCGCAGATGCAGATCGGGCGCCCCCAGCATACGCAGCGTCGACAGAAGCTTCACCAAGACGAACCCATATCCCGCACCGAAACGCGACCCTAGCGGCGATGCCGGGCGATGCGTAGCTCTAAACCGCCTTGCCGACCCCGCCGCTCGCCCGATGCGGGCCGATAGCCGGATCGCATCGGCGCGGTCGCGATACGCGATTGGACGGCCCGATCCCCCGCCGCCACAATGCCGTCTTTCGCGACGAGGAGGGAAGGCATGTTGAACCGGCGAACGGTCCTGGCCGCGGCGCTGCCGCTCTGGCTCGCGGCCTCGGGCTGCGCGGGCACGCGCGCCGCGCGGACGGACCCGGCGGCGCCGCTGCGCGTCGCGGCCCGTCCCGACGTGCTGGAGGCCGGGCCGTTCCACCATGCGGCGGCGGCGCTCGGCCCCGACCGCGTCGTCTCGATACCGGGCGGCGTTCCCAATCTCCTCGCCGGGCGGGACGTTTCCGGCGCGCTGGACCAGTTCGAGGGCGCGGCGGACCTGGCCGGCCAATCGGAGACGCAGCTGCTCCGGCTTTCGGTCGATCATCCGGACCTGCGCATCATCATGACCGTGACCGAAGGGCTCTACCGGATCGTGGCGCGGCGCTCCGCCGGGATCGCCGGCCTCGCCGACCTGCGCGGCAAGCGCGTCGGCACCTTCCCGCGCACGTCCGCCGCCTTCTTCCTCCATCGCATGCTGGCGAGCGTCGGCGTCGCGGACGCCGAGGTCGGGATCGTCGCGCTGCGCCCGTCGGAGATGGCCGCCGCCTTCGCCGAGGGCCGGCTCGACGCCATCGCCATCTGGGAGCCGGAGAGCGAACGCGTCGCGATCGCGCTCGGCGACGATGCCGTCACCTTCGCCGATCCGGCGATCTATCGCGAGCTCTACAATCTCAACAGCACCGCCGCCGCGCTCGCCGATCCGGTCCGGCGCGCGGCGATCGTCGCGTTCACGCGCGCGCTGATCGATTCGAGCCGGGTGAGCCGCGAGACGCCCGAGGCCGTCTGGCCGCTCGTCGTCCGCCACAGCGGCTTCGATGCGGCGCTCGTCGCCGCGGCCTGGCCGCATCATCGCTTTCCGGCCGCGCTGCCGGATGACCTGCTCGACCTGCTCGTCGCGGAGGAGGAATGGCTGGCGGCGGAGGAGGGGCGGGCGCCGCGCTCGCGCGCCCGGCTCGACACCCTCGTCGATCGCACTGTCCTGATGGAGGCGCTGGCCGGTCGATGACCGGCCAGCGCCTCCGGTCGGGGACATGTCCTAGAAGTTGAAGCGCGCGCCGAAGGTCATGAAGCGCCCGATCCGATCGTAGAAGGACGAAGACGCGTAGCTCGGCGCGGTGATCGCGTTCGGGGTCAGCGGCGGCGCCTTGTTGAACAGATTGTCGATGCTCGTGAAAAGCTGGACGTTGGGCGTGATGCGATAGCTCGCATTGACGTCGACATAGGCGCGCGCGGAGACGTGGTTGTCGTCGATGTCCACCCCTTCGACGAAGGCGACATTGCGAATGCCGCCGTCCACATAGCGGAGCTGCGCGCCCAGGCCGAAGCGGCTGTCCCGATAGGCGGCGGACAGGGTCGCGCGCCACCTCGGAATGCCGCCGGCGGGGCCGACGGCGCTGGTCGTGCCGACCTGGCCGACATAGTCGATCGTGACCGCGTTCACCGTGGTCGACAGCGTCTCGACCCAGTTGACGAGGCCGCGGAAATCGAGCCGGCCGGCGCCGAGCGGCATCGTGTAGGCCAGCTCCACGTCGATGCCGCTGCTCTTGGCGCCCGCCGCGTTGATCAAAGTGGCCTGGACCTGGGTGATGACATCGCCGTTGAAGGTGATGGCGGGGCACAGGTCCGTCTGCCCGCCGGTGAGGCAGCCGTCGACGATCTGCTGGCCGGTCAGGGAGGCGATCGCGTTGCTGATGTCGATCGAATAATAGTCGATCGACATGCGCAGGCCGCGCAGCCAGCTGGGCTGGTAGATCAGGCCGAGCGTCAGGCTGTCCGCCCGTTCCGGCGTGAGGTCCGGATTGCCGCCGGTGAGCTGCAGCGTGTTGATCGTGACGTTCGTGATCGGGTTGGTGATATTGTTGAAGAACTGGTTCTGGCCTGAGAACAGCTCGTTGATGCTCGCCGCGCGGATGTCGCGCGACAGCGTGCCGCGCAGGCGCAGGTCCGCGAACGGCGAATAATTGACGCCCACCTTCCAGGTGGTGACGCTGCCCGAGCTCGAATAATCGGTGAAGCGGACGGCGCCGTTGACGTCGAGGCTCTGGCCGTGCCGTCCCTCGTCGAGCAGTGGGACGACCATCTCCGTATAGGCTTCCTTGACGTTGACCGAGCCGCTCAGCGGCTGCGGGTTGACCGTCTTCCAGCCGCGCAGCTGCGATATCTCGTCGGTGCTCGCGCGAATGCTCTCCTCGCGATATTCGGCGCCGAACGCGACCGAGACCGGCCCCGCCCAGGTGTCGAAAAGCCGGCCGTCCACGTTGAGCGCATAGACGTCCTGGCGCTGGTTCGAGCGCAGCGTCGCGACCCCCTTGTAGTAATCGAGCGCCGCCAGGCTGATCGATCCGGCCCCGAACGGATTGATCGGGACGCAATCGCGGATGTCGCGACGGGGGTCCTGCGCGTCGGTCGGAGCGGGATTGGTCAGCAGGGCGCGACAGACCGGCTGCCCGCTCACCGGATCGATCACCGAATCGAGGCCGAGCAGCCAGCGCGCCTCGATCCGGTTGTTGCCGTCGTCGCGGTCGTAGCGCGTCCGGCTGAGCTGGACGAAGGCGCTCGCCCGCCAGGCGTCGCTGAACCGGGCGTCGACCCCGAAGCCGTAGCGCTGGACCGTGTTGCGCACGATGTTGGTGAAGGCGCCGTCCTCGCCGGCCACGCGGCCGATGCGGAAGCTCGTCGCGGCATTGGCGTCGAGGATGTCGCCGATCTGCTGCGGCAGGAAGGCGTTGTCGCGCTGGATCAGGATCGTGCCGTTGTCGGTCGCGGTGGTGCCGTCGGAGAAGATGTCCGCGTTCGAGTAGAGCGCGTCGGCATAGAGGCTGATCGCGTCGGTGGCATCGAAGGTCACCCGGCCGTAAGCGGAATAGCGTTCCAGCTCGGGCAGGATGTTCGAGGTCGACGACAGCGAGGCGCCGTCGCCGCCGGTCATGTAGACATTGCCGACATTGGTGCCGTTCACGAAGGGCAGCACCGTGCCCCCGGGACCGAATTGCAGGTTGCGCAGCGCCGGGATGCTGTTGCGCGCGGTGACGCCGCCGAACGTCATCTGCGAGAAGCGCGCGTTCGGCGCGATGATCTGGCGCGGCGCGCCCGGCGTCCCCGGGAAGGCCGGATTGGTGAGGATGGCATAGTCGCCGCGCGCCCAGGGGCGGCTGTCCTGCGCGAGCTGCCCGTCATTGCGGAAATAGTCGGCCGAGGCGACGACATGGAGGCGCCCGTCGAGGAAGGCGCGGCCCGTGGTCAGCGACGCGCCCGGCGATTCGATGTCGCCATAGGTGGACTCGCCATATTGGACGTCGCCCCGCAGCCCCTCGAACCGGTTGTCGAGGACGATGTTGACGACGCCGGAGACCGCGTCCGAGCCGTAGGCGGCGGAGGCGCCGCCGGTGATGATGTCGAGCCGCCGGATCAGGCCGACCGGAATGACGTTGATATCGACCCCGCCGGTCGGGTCGGTCGCGGCGAAGCGCCGGCCGTCGACGAGCAGCAGCGTGCGGTTGGGGCCGAGCCCGCGCAGGTCGAGATTGCTCGCGCCGATCGGCTGGCTGGACTGGCCGGTATTCTGGTTGGCCTTCAGCGCCGGCACGTCGGTCAGCAGATCGGCGAGGTTGCGCACGCCCCGGTCGGCGAGCTCCGTCTCGCCGATGGTGGTGAGCGGGGTCGGCGCGGCGAAGCCCGAAATGCGGGTGCCAGTGATGACCAGCTCGGTGGTCCCGGGCGCATCCGTCTCCGCCGGCGCGTCCCCGTCCTGCGCCAGCGCGGCTCCGGGAAGCAGCGCCATGCTGCCGAGCAACGACAGGCCGGTGGCGGCCAGCCAGGTCGATGAAGCGCGGCGGCGGCGCGCGGTGCTCGCTATGAGGCGATGATGGTTCATGAATTCCTCCCCTTCCTCGATCGCCGCCTGCGTTTCCAGCCGCTGGCAATCATCTGAACCCGATGCCGGGTTACGTGATTAACAAATAGACATTGTCAATGTTGAATGGTCCAATCGCTTTTTCGGAAACGATTGATAGCGGGCCGGCATGGAGCACGCCGACATGGGCGAATGGCGCGCGCTCATCCGGCCCCTCCCACGCAGTCCGGCGCGATCGGCGCCCGGATGCCGGCGGCGGCGGCGGCGAGCCGGAGCTTGCGGGCCTCCGCGGCGAGATCCTCGCCCAGCCAGTCGCGCTCATGGCCCCACAGGCTCGGGCCGATCGTCATCTCCTCGGCGGTCCAGGTGTCGGGATCGATGCTGCGCCCGCCCCAGCCATATTCGATCAGGAAGCCGGACGGCGTGCGCAGGTAGAAGGACAGCATGTGGTCGTTCGAATGCCGTCCGAGCGTCGCGGCGACCCGGCCGGGCTCGAGCAGGGCGAGGTCGTAACCCTGGCCGACATCGTCGAGATCGCCCAGCTCGATCATCAGATGATGGAGCCCGCCATGCGCGTTCTCGATCAGCGCGAGGCTGTGATGGCGCGTATTGGCATGGAGGAAGACGGCCCGGAACGGACGGTTGGTGAAGTCGCTGACCCGAAAGCCGAGCAACTCGCGGTAGAAGGACAGGAGAGCCTCCAGCCGCGGCGTCTGGAGCACCGCATGGCCCATGCCGAGCCGGCCCGTGCGGAAGCCCGAAATCGCCCGGCCCGCGACGAAGGGCCGGGCGGCGCGGTGCTGGCCGTGGAAGAATTCGACGCGGTTGCCGGCCGGATCGGTGGTGGCGATGCCGGTCGCGACGGCGCGGCGCTCGGTCTCGCCGGGAGTGAGCGCCGCGACGGCATGGCCGGCCGCGTCGAGCCGCGCGGCGAGCGTCTCCAGCGCGGCCGCGTCCCGCACCTCCCAGCCATAGGCCGCGACGCCCTCGTCCCGGCCGTCGTCCAGGATCAGGCGGCGCTCCGCCTCGTCCATGCGCAGGGCGAGCGCGCGGGAGCCGTCCCGCACCGGCTGAAGACCGAGTAGGCGCGCGCCGAAGTCCGCCCAGTCGTCGAGCCGGGCGGAGCGCAGCAGCAGATAGCCGAGGCCGCTTATGGGGGTCGGCGCCGTCATCGCGGCGCCGCGCTTTCCGGCGCCGCGATCCTGCCGTAGCGCCCGTCCACATAGACGAGCGGATCGACCGAAGGCCGTCCGAACGCTTCGATCACCTCGCCGATGAAGATCGCGTGCGTGCCGTAGTTCATCGCGCCGCCGTTGCGGCAGGCGAAACGCGCCTGCGCGTCCTCCAGCGCGGGCGCGTCGCCCGCGCCGTCGCGCCACGCGCCGACATCGAAGCGCGCCTCGCCGCGCGCCTGGCCGCCGCATCGCGCCGAAATCTCGGCCTGCGAGGCGTGGAGGATGTTGATGCAGAAATCGGCGCCCGCAGCGAGCGGCGCATGGATGCTGGCGTCGCGGTTGACGCAGACCAGCATCGCCGGCGGATCGAGGCTGAGCTCGCTCACCGCGGTCGCCGCCATGGCATGGCGGAGGCCGTCGTGGCGGCAGGTGATCACCGCGACCGACCGGGCGAGGCCGCGCAGCGCGGCGCGCAGGGCCTCGGCGACCGGTTCGCGGTCAGTCCGCATCCGGCATCTCGGCGGGCGTGAACGCGCGGCGCTCCGCGATGCGCAGGCCATAGCCCTCGATCGCGGACAGCTTGGCCGGGTTCGTGGTCAGCAGGATCATGTCGCGGACGCCCAGATCGCGCAGGATCTGGGCGCCGATGCCGTAGTCGCGGATGGTCTGGTCGGCCGTCGGATCGCCGCCGGCGCTGCGCCGTTCGGACAAAGCGTGCGGCCCGCCGTCGCGGATGCAGACGAGCACGGCCGGCCCGTCATGCGCGCCGATCACGCGCAGCGCGTTGCGAAGATAGTCGCCGCGCGTCGTGGGCGGACAGAGAAGGTCGTTGGCGAAGTCCAGCTGATGGACGCGCACCAGGGTCGGTCCCTGTCCGACCGCGCCCTTGGACAGGGCGACATGCTCGGTCCCGTCGATCGTGCTGCGGAAGACGGACAGCGTCATGTCGCGGGCGAAGACCGTGTCGAACGGTTCCTGATGCACGCGAGCGATCGAGCGTTCGCTGCGCCGGCGATAGGCGATCAGATCGGCGATCGTGCCGATCTTGAGCCCGTGCTCGCGCGCGAAGCGGACGAGATCGGGGAGGCGCGCCATCGTGCCGTCGTCGTTCATCACCTCGCAGATCACGCCGGCCGGCATCAGCCCGGCGAGCCGGGCGATGTCGACCGCCGCCTCGGTATGGCCGGCGCGCACCAGCACGCCGCCCGGCCGCGCGACGAGCGGGAAGACATGGCCGGGGGAGACGATGTCCTCCGGCCCCTTGCCGGCATCGATCGCCACCGCGATCGTGCGGGCGCGGTCATGGGCGGAAATGCCCGTGGTGACGCCGTCGCGCGCCTCGATCGACACGGTGAAGGCGGTGCCGAAGCCGCTCCGGTTCTGGGCGCCGTTCATCGGCGCGAGGCGCAGCGCCAAAGCGCGCTCCTCGGCGATGGCGAGGCAGATGAGGCCGCGCGCATATCTGGCCATGAAGTTGATGCGCTCGGGCGTCGCGAACTGGGCGGGGATGACGACGTCGCCCTCGTTCTCGCGGTCCTCGGCGTCGACCAGGATATAGGGGCGGCCGTTCACCGCTTCCTCGATGATCTCCTCGATCGGCGACACGGGATGATCCGGAACGCCGGCCGGCGCTTCGCGGACGGGGCGCGTGCCCGCGGCCCGGGCGGGCTCAATAGGCATCGATGTCCTTCAGCGCCGCCGTCGCCTGCTGCCAGCTGTCGGACGCCGCCGGCAGCCCGACATAGATGGCGCTGTGGAGCAGGATCTCGCGGATCTCCTCCTTGGTGACGCCGTTGGCGATCGCGCCCTTCACATGGTTGCGCAGCTGGGCCGGCCGGCTCTGCCCCGCCAGCAGGGCGATGGTGAGCATGCTGCGTAGCTTCAGCGGCAATTCCGGCCGGCTCCACACCTCGCCGAAGCACAGCCGCGTCACCAGATCCTGCAGCGGCATCTGGAAGTCGTCGGCGTCCTCGAGGCTCTTCATGCCCGCCGGGCCGAAAATTTGCTCGCGCAAGGCGCGGCCGCGCGTCATCGCGTCCCGATCGTCGTCGCTCATGCCTGCTTCCTTTCATCCTCGGACACCGACAGCAGCGCCCGCAGCCGCGCGCCGATCGCCGTCATCTCGCGCGCCGCCGCCGGCGACATCGCCATCGCGCGCAGAAAGCCGTGGATCATGCCGGGCGCCACCATCAGCTCGGTCGCCACGCCGGCGGCTGCGAGGCGGCGCGCATATTCGCGGCTCTCGGGCAGCAGGGGATCGAGCTCGGCGCCGACGATCACGGCCGGCGGCAGTCCCTCCAGCCGCTCCGTATCGAGCGGCGGCGGGCGAAAGACCGGCGTGTTGGCGTGCCGGAAGGCGTTGACGAAGGTGGCGATGCGCTGCGGCGTCAGCAGCGGATCGTGCGACGCCGCCGTCTCCGGCACCTTCATCGCATAGGCGCCGTAGAGGAGAAGCTGGCCGACGAGCGGCGGCCCGCCCGCGTCGCGCGCCATCATCGCGGTGCTCGTCGCGAACAGCGCGCCGACGCTGTCGCCGCCGACCGCGAGCCGCGCCGGGTCCACGCCGAGCGCCGCCGCATGTTCGGCGATCCAGTCCAGCGTCGCGCGGCAATCTTCCTGTGCGGCGCGGTAATCGTTCTCAGGGAAGCGGCGATATTGCGCGCTCACCACCACCGCGCCGCTCTGCTCGGCGAGCGCCTGGCCGATGCAGTCGAAGCTCTCGATGCTGCCGAAGACGAAGCCGCCGCCGTGGAAATAGCACAAGGCCGGCCGGACGATGTCGCGGCCGGGATGATGGATGCGCAGCGCCAGTTCCTGCCCGTTCTGGACGATGAAGGTGGTGCAGGCGCGGATGCGCGGATCGGGCGGCAGCGCGAAGGCGTCGGCCTCGAGATCGGACAGGAGGCGCGCGACGCCGAGCGACTTTTCCGGATCGGCCTGGATCGCGCGCACCGTGTCGAGATAGCGGTCCAGCCCTTCGGCCATGGCCGGGGCGGGCGTGTCGGCCCTGTCCGGGACGCCGCCGCTCAAGCGAAGGCCTCGTAGCGGACATCGGGCGAATCGACCGGGAGATCGGCGAGGCGCGGGCGCACCTCCTCGGCGAAGAGGGTGAGATTCTCCACCGTCTCGGCATGATCGAGCGTGCCCGCCTGGCCCATCATCAGCAGGTTGCCGAAGCCGCCGACATCGGCGTGGAACCGCTTGAGCTGCTCGAAGACCTCGTCGGGCGTGCCGACGAACATCAGCCCCGCGTCGATATATTGCTCGATCGTCGGATCGGACGGGAGCGGGTTGCCGTCCCGCGTGCGCGGACGGATGGCGTTCGGGCCGGCGCGCAGGATGCGGACATTGTCCGTCACCGAATTGAACCCGGCCGGGTTGCGGAACTGGGGATCGAGACGGGCCGCCGTGCTGAAATAGGACTTCATCTTCTCGGCGCGGGCGAAGGCGGTCTCGCGGTCGTTCGCGACCGAGACGACCGCGAGATAGGCGAGCTTGTCGTCGTCCGGCAGGCGGCCGTGCGCGTCGAGATAGGCCTTGCGATAGCCCGTGAAGACCGATCGGGCGACCGCGCCCGACAGGAAGGTCGCGCAGGTGTAGTCGAGCTGCGCGTGGCGCGCCGCGCTGCCCGCGCTCGATGCCGTCATCCAGATCGGCGGGCGCGGCTGCTGGACGCAGCGCGGCCACAGGCTGACGACGCGATAGTGGAAATGATCGCCTTCCCAGGAGAAATTCTCCCCCCGGTTGGTGAGCGCCTCGACGATCAGGTCGTGCGCTTCCCAGAAGCGGTCCATGAACCGGGTCGGCTGCCGGTTGGACATGAAGATCTCATAGGCCGCGCCCTTGACCATCCCGACCTCGAGCCGTCCCCCCGAGATCGTGTCGACCATCGCGATCTCTTCGGCGACGCGCACCGGGTTCGATCGGTTGGCGATGGGGATGCCGAGCGCGAGCAGGCGCGCCCGCTTCGTCTCGCGCGCGAGGATGGCGAGCGTCGTCATGCACGACGTGGACATGCAGGTCGCGGCGGCATGATGCTCGTTGACCATCAGATCGTAGCCGAGCTCGTCGGCGAGCACATATTCGTCGAGATACCGGTTGAGCAGCAGCCCCGCCTCGGCCGGGTCGCAATGGGTGGCGGGCAGGGTGACGCGCATCGCCCCCGGCACCTCGAAGGCGGGGTGATAGGCCTGCTCGCTGAATTGCCAGACTTTCATTCGCCGGTCTCCTGAATTGCCGTCCCGGCCGTGGCGAAGTCCGTGATCGCGCGTGCCGCCGTTTCGGGCTGGTCGGCATAGATGCGGTGCCCGCAGGCCGGCACGGCCGTGAATTGCGCCTGCTCGATCGCCGCCGCGTAATCGCGGCCGAAATCGATCGGCGCGATCCGATCCTCCTCGCCCCACAGGACGAGGGTCGAAAGCCTGATCCGGTGCAGGCGGTGGCGCAGCTTGGGATTGTGCAGATAGGGCGACCAGCCGAACAGCGCGACGGCCTCGGCGTTGCGGATGCGGCGCTCGAGCATGGCCTCGGGCAGGGCCGCCGGATCGGCGTCCGGCGCCGCGCCGCGCAGGCGCTCCTGCGCCTCGCGCGGCGTCAGCATGAAGATGTCGGCGACCCGCTGCGCCTTGCGCTCGGCCGTCGCCAGGCCGAAGGGCGCGCCGAGCACGAGGGCGCTGGCGCGGCGCGCGTCCTTGACCAGCATCTCGGCGGCGACCCAGCCGCCGAAGGAGAAGCCGGCGACGACGAAGTCGTCGAGCCCGAGATGATCGACCAGGTCGAGATAGAAATAAGCGAGATCGTCGATCGAGGTGAAATGAGGCGGCAGCGCCGATCCGCCGAAACCCGGATGCGACGGCGCGTGGACGGTGAAGTCGCGGGCCAGTAAATCGATCAGCGCCTGCGAATTCTCAATGCCGTCCATGCCGTGCAGGTACAGAAGCGGCGGCCCGTTGCCCTTGGAGACGATCTCGATCGGCGTGCCCGAGACATCGATAATCCTGGCATCATCGAGAAACGCGCCATCGGCCATGGCTTCACTCATCCCCGCCCACTCCGGTGCTTCATCTGTGTTCGTGTCGCTGGGCTCACTACTTGTCGCTGGCGGCCCATGCGTCCAATTCTTTGTCCTTGCGGTTTCGATGCCGCATCGGCATTGAACGGCCATGGAATTGCGGCATTTGCGGTATTTTCAGGCGGTCGCGCGCGAGGAGCATTTCGGGCGCGCGGCGCGTGCGATCCGGATCGCGCAGCCGGCGCTGACCCGCCAGATCCGCGATCTCGAGCTGGAGCTCGGCGTCGCGCTGTTCGAACGGCTGCCGCGCGGCGTGCGGCTGTCCGCCGCCGGCCGGGCCTTCCTCGAGGACACCAATTCCATCCTCGATCAGGTCGAGCGCGCGGTGAACAGGGTGCGCGGCCTGGCCAGCGGCCATGTGGGAACGGTGCGGATCGGCTTCAGCGAGATCGCCTCGCGCCACCGCGCGATCGCCACCCGGATTCTCGATTTTCGCCTCAGCGAACCGAATATCGAGCTCAATCTGCTGCCGATGAGCTCGCAGGCGCAGCTCGACGCCCTGCGCAGCGGCACGCTCGACGTCGCGATCGTCTACGACGTCCATCACACGCGCGACGATCTCAAGGCGTTCGACTATATCGATCTCGGCGGCAGCGATTTCGTCCTCGCTCTCTACAAGGGCCATCGGCTGGCGGCGAAGGAGAGGATTCGCATGCGCGACCTCGCCGGCGAACGCTTCCTGTTCGCCAGCCGCAAGCCCGCGCCGCAATATTACGACCGGCTGATGCAGGCCTGCCTCGCGCACGGCGTCTCGCCCAACATCATCCAGGAAACCGCCACCCACACCATCCTGCTGAGCCTGGTCGCGGTCGGCATGGGCATCGGCTTCACCGAATATTCGAGCGGGGGGCCGGCCGACAGCGTCGTTCAGCGCCGGGTCGAGGATTTCGGCGTGAGCTTCCGCGTCCACCTTCTGTGGCGCAGCTCCGATCCCTCGCCGGCGGTGCTGAGGTTCGTCGAGGCGATGCGCGAATCGGTGCGGACCGATCCGGACGCCGCCAATCCGGACAGCCCGGCGGCCTGATCGGCCCGCGCCGCTCCGGTCACTGGCCGGTCCGGCGCACATGCTCCAGCAACTGGCGCAGCTGGCGGCGATCGCCGATGCCGAGCTTGCGGTAGGCGCGGCGGCGATAGGTCACCACGCTCGAGATCGCGAGCCCGGACTCGGCGCCGATCTCGGCCTGGCTCCGGCCCTGCGCCAGTCCGGCCGCGACCTGGGCCTCGCGGCCGGTCAGCTCCGGCCCGGCGGCGAGCAGCAGCCGCAGCGTCTCGGACGGCGTGTCCGTCTCGCGATCCGTGGCGGCGATCTCGGCATGGCGGGCGACGGCGGCGAGCAGGACGGGCGCGATCCGCTCGGTCCGGGCGACGTCCTCCGGCGTATAGCCGCCTTGGGTGCGATAGCCGTTGGCCAGGATGGCCCGTGCCCCGCGCCGGCACAGGCTCAGCCGCTCGGTCACGCCCGCGCGCTCGTAGCAGTCGCGCCGGTGGGCGGGGTCGGCGATGCCGCCCGCCGTGACGCGCACCACCTCGATCCGCGCCGCCGCTATCGGCCGCAGCCGCCGCGCCAGCATGTCGGCCCGCCAATGCTCGCGGGCATAATCGCGCGAGGCCGCCTGCGCGAAGGCGGGGAGGCCGGCCAGTTCCCCTTCCGCGAACAGGATTCGCGGCGGCGCGTCGCGCGCGAACAGGAAGGCCGAGCACAAGGTGCTGCCGTTCAGCGCATCCAGCGCCGCGAGGAAGCGGACGGCGAAATCCGGGGTGCCGATCGCCGCGATCAGCCGCGCGACCGGGGCCATCGCATCATTGTCTGCATCGGTCATGCCCGTCCCCCCGCCGGGGGGACAGGGTGCGTTCGCCCCGGCGCTAGGGTAGGATGATGTCGCATCCGAGCGGCGACGAACGGGAGAGAAGGGCTTCGATGATGATGCGGGAACCGGCGCTGAAGGGCCTCTACCATTATGCCTATGCCTGCCGCGACGCGGAGGAGACCCGGCACTTCTACGAAGACATATTGGGCCTGCCGCTGGTCAACTGCATGGTCAGCGAGCGCGTGCCGAGCACCGGCGAGGAGCGCCCCTACGCCCACTTCTTCTTCGCCATGGCGGACGGCTCCTACATCGCCTTCTTCGATCTCGGGGAGAACGAGATGCCCCAGCCCTCGCCGAACGTGCCGTCCTGGGTGGTGCATTTCGCGATGGAGACGGGGTCCGTGGACGCGGTGCTGGCGGCGCGCGAGCGGCTCGTCGCGAACGGCATCGAGGTGACGGGCCTGGTCGATCACGGCTTCGTGAAATCCATCTATTTCTTCGATCCCAACGGCCTGCGGCTCGAGGTCACGGCGCGCACCGAGCCGCCCGGCTTCCTCGAAGAGGCGGCGCGCGACGCGCACGGCGCGCTGGAGCAATGGCGGCGGATCAAGGCCGAACGGCTGGCCGGGCAGGGGGGCTGATCCGCCGCGGCCTAGTCCGCAAGCAGGCCCTTGCGCCGGCACCAATCGGTGATGGTCGCGAGGCAGGTCGCCAGCTGCTCCGGCTGGCCGACATAATAATGGGTGGCGCCTTCGATGCGGACATGTTCCTTGTCCGGCGTCGCCAGCGCGGCGGCGATCGCGGGATTGTGGGTGGCGGGCACCGCGTCGTCGGCCATGTTCTCGATCTGGAGCACGGGCGTGAGGCGGATGCGCGCGGCATTGGCCGGGCCTTTGGCGTTGGACAGGTCGTAGCTCCACTGGCTGAGCCATGAGCGCAAGGTGCAGAAGCGCGCGAGGCCGACCGGCCCGACATTCACCGCGCGCGGATCGCCCATGTAGCACCAGCCCGGCGCGCGCCCGTTCGGATCGATCGCCGGATCGAGCCAGCGCACGTCGCACATCGTGCGGTGGACGACGAAGGCGCGCTCCTGTTCGGCCGTGCCCAGGCCGCGCAGCCGCTCGAGCTGTTCCTGGCACCACCGGGTGATGCGGCGATTGCGCGCCACCTGCCGCTCCCGGAAGGCGGCGACGAAATCGGCCGGGTAGGGCGGCCGGGCCGGGCAGTCCGGCGCATAGATGTCGAAGGCGATGTCGCGCCGGTCGGGGTTCTGCTCGTCGAGCACCGACGGGTCGAGCCATTCGGTGAGCGTCTCGGCGCGGGAAAGGTGCGCGGCGATGAAGACGATCCCGTCGGCCGGCATCAGCCCCTCGGCGGTGAGATCGACCGGGTCGCCGGCCGGCGTGTGCGTGATCGTGGGACGTTCGGCCTGGGCCTGGTAGAAGAGCGACAGCGATCCGCCGCCCGACCAGCCGACCAGCACGACCCTTTCGTAGCCGAGCGGCCCGCGCGCATGGGCGATCCAGCGCCCGAGATCGATCGCGACCTTCTCCATGATGAGCGCGCTGTCGTTGCGCGGATAGCGGCTCGCGGCGCACAGCACGTCCAGCCCGGCATCGGCCAGCGCGGTCGGCATCGGCAGCAATTGCAGCGTCGAGGTCGGGTGCATGAAGACGAACAGGGTGCGGTTCGCCGTGCCCGGCCGCCGCAGCAACTGCCCCTCGAGGTTCACGAAGCCGGAATTGCCGGCGAAGCCATAGGTCTCGCTGAAGCCCGGGCGATCCGGGAAGGAGACGATCTGCGGCTCGCGCTGCCAGGCGCGCGTGATGGTCGGCTGGTTCATTCGCCCGGTCGCTCCGCTTAGAGAGGGGTCGCCGTCGCGTCATAGCGGAACAGCCATTCGTAGCGCGCGGCCACCTGGCTCTCCTCCCATTCGCGGTCGACATAGTCCTGGGCGGCCGCCGCGTCCGCCAGCACCTGGTTGTGGAAACGGTGGGTGTTGGCGGCGGCGCCCTCGACGACCCGGGTGGTGCGCTCCAGCCGCGCGGCCTCGTAGCGGCGGAAGGCCTCCTCATGGCCGTCATATTCGCCCATCGCGCGCCCGAGCACGCAGGCATCCTCCAGCGCCATCACCGCGCCCTGGGCGAGGAACGGCAGCATCGGATGGCAGGCGTCGCCGAGCAGGGTGACCCGGCCGCGTGTCCAGCTCTTCATCGGCGGCCGCGACAGCAGCGCCCAGCGATAGGGCGTGTCGATGGCGCGAATGAAGGTCTGGATGTCCTCGTGCCAGCCCGGATAGTCGGCCAGATAGGCCTCGACCGTGGACGGGCAGGACCAGGATTCGATCTTCCAGTCCTGATTCTCGACGACGCTGGTGAAGTTCATCAGCTCGCCGCGGCGGATCGGATAGTGGATGACATGTCCGCCCGGGCCGATCCAGTTGGTGCCGACATTGCGGACCAGCCGCTCGGGCAGGCGCTCGACCGGGATGACGCCGCGCCAGGCGACGATGCCGGTGAACTCGGCCGGCCCGCGCCCGAACAATTGCTCGCGGATCACCGAATGGACGCCGTCGGCGCCGATCACGACATCGGCGCGCGCATCCGGCGCGTCGGCGAAATGCAGGGTGACGCCGCCCGCCGTCTCTTCAAGCCCGGTGCATTTGTGGTTCAGCCGGACGGCTTCGGGCCTGAGCGCGCGGATCGCATCGGCGAGTGCATCGTGCAGGTCGCTGCGATGGACGGTGATATAGGGATAGCCGTAACGCTCGACGGACGTCGCGCCGAGATCGAACAGCTTCCAGGTCTGGCCGGTGTTCCACAGCCGGATCTCCTTGCCCTCCGGCTCGGCCGCGCGCGCGGCGATCGCGTCGAGGACGCCGAGCGCGGCGAGCACCCGGGTGCCGTTGGCGCTGACCTGCAAGCCCGCGCCGACCTCGCCCAATTGCTCCGCCTGCTCATAGACGACGACGTCGAAACCGCGCCGCAGCAATGCCAGTGCCGCCGCCAGTCCGCCGATACCCGCTCCGACAATCGCTATCCGCATAGGCCTCCCCTGATCGACGGATTTTAAATACTATAGAACGACATTCGTCAATAACATATACTGGAATGCGTCGCTATCGACGGCCCCGGCCGTTGTCGCTAGGCTCGCGGCAGGGGAGAAGGGAGCTCTATGGCGAGAGAGTCATCGCGGCCGGCCGACCAGCGCCGCCGGGTCCAGTCGATCGAGGTGGGATTCCGCGTGATCCGCGCGCTGCAGGCGGCCGAGGAGCCGCTGGCGCTGCGCGACATCGCCCGCGCCGCCGACATGCCGCCCAGCAAGGCGCATCTCTATCTCAGCAGCTTCCTGCCCGAAGGCCTGGTCTTCCAGGACAGCCATACCGGCCGTTACGGGCTCGGCGACTATGCGATCGAGCTTGGTCTGTCGGCGATCCGGCAGCTGTCGATCGTCGATCTGGCGAGGCCCGAGATGGCGGCGCTGACCGAGTGGAGCGGCTGCGCCACCTATTTGTCGCTGTTCACCGAAAGCGGTCCGGCGATCGTGTCGAAGGTGGACGGATCGCGGCAGGGGGCGTTCACCGTGCGCCTGGGCTATGTCCTGCCGCTGGCGAGCTCGGCCACCGGGCTGATCTTCCTCGCCTATCTGCCCGAGTTCGAGACCGAGGCGGCGCTTCGGGACGATCTGTCGCGCGGCGGGGCGGCGGACGACGTGGCCGCGGCCATGACGGCGACCCGGCGCCGCGCCGCGTCGGTCCGCGCCGACGGCTTCGCCACGACCAGCGGCATGATCAACGCCAATTTCGCGGCGATCTCGGCGCCGGTCTTCGATTATAGCGGCGTCCTGGTCGGCGCGCTCACCCTGCTCGGCCCCGACAAATATCTGGTCGGCAAGCGCCTCGACCAGTCGATCCGCGAAACCTGCGCGGCCGCGGACAAGATTTCGAAGAAGCTCGGCGGGAAGGCCGGGGCGCCGCCGGACGACGGCTGAGCGCCCCGTGGGGAGACCGGAGCGCCCGCTCAGATCGCGATCGCGACCGACTTGACCTCGGTATAGGCCTCGATCCCCTCGCGGCCGTTTTCGCGGCCCCAGCCGGACTGCTTGAAGCCGCCGAAGGGGAGGGACGCCTCGATCCCGCCGCCATTGACCCGGACCGTGCCGGCCTTGATCTTGCGGGCAAGACGATGCGCCGCGCCGAGATGATTGGTCCACACGATCGCGCCGAGGCCGTAATCGGTCCCGTTGGCCTCGCGCGCGATCCGGTCCAGATCCTCGTCATCGAAGGACATGGCGCACAGGACCGGGCCGAAAATCTCCTCGCGGACGACCGACATGTTCGCGGTGGTGCCCGTGAGCACCGTGGGCGGGACGAAATAGCCGTCGCCTTCGACGCTCCGGCCCTGGGCGCGAATCCCGGCGCCCTGATCGACGCCCGCCGAAATGTAGGAGAGCACGCGCTCCTTCTGTTCGGCCGAGATCACCGGTCCCATCTGCGTCTCGGGATGGAGGCCGGGGCCGAGCCGGAGGGCGGCCGCGGTCTCGGCGATGCCGTCGACGACGCGATCGAACACGCTGCGATGGGCATAGAGCCGCGAGCCCGCGTTGCAGATCTGCCCGGCATTGGCGAAGATCGATCGCGCCGCGCCTTCCGTCGCGCGCGCGATGTCCGCGTCGGGCAGGATGATGACCGGCGTCTTGCCGCCCAGCTCCAGCGTCACCCGCTTGAAGTTGCCGGCGGCGGCATGGATGATGTGGCGGCCGACCTCGGTCGATCCGGTGAAGGTGATCTTGTCGACGCCCGCATGGGCGGTCAGCCCGGCGCCCGCGCTGTGGCCGAAGCCGGTCAGCAGGTTGAACGCGCCTTCGGGGAAGCCGATCTCGGTGATCAGGTGCGCGAGGCGCAGGGCGGTCAGCGGCGTCTGCTCGGCGGGCTTCAGGATGATCGCGCAGCCGGCGGCGAGGGCCGGCGCGATCTTCGCGCAGGCCATGATCAGCGGCGCGTTCCACGGCAGGATCTGGGCGACGACGCCGACCGGCTCGCGCATGGTGAAGGCATGCCAGTCGCCCGGCGCCGACAGCGACACGGTCTCGCCGCCCAGCTTCGTCGTCCAGCCGGCATTGTAGCGCAGCAGCTCGACCGAATGCGGCACGTCGAGATTGCGCGCGTCGCGATAGGGCTTGCCGTTGTCGAGCGTTTCGAGCGCCGCGAACTCGTCGGCATTGGCCTCCAGCGCATCGGCGAGGCGCCACAGGAGTCGCGCGCGCGCGGCGGGCTTGGTGTCGCCCCAGGCGCCGTCAAGCGCGTTGCGCGCGGCGCGGACCGCTTCCTCGATATCCTCCGCGCCCGCGCTGGCGATCTGGCCGAGCGGCGATCCGTCGGCCGGATTGTGGGTGGCGAACGTCTCGCCGCTGGCGGCCGCCCGCCAGCGGCCGTTGATGAAAAGCTGGTGCTCGCCGCCGGCGAAGCGACGCGCCTTCTCGACGAGAGCGGGATCGATGCTCATCATGCTTCCTCTCCAGAATCGCGTCGGCCGGCGCCGACATGTCGTTAGTCACTGTTGAATAGATTCCGTCATTATGCAATATCCAATGCGAAACGAAACGCTGCGGCGTGGCAATCCGGCGTTGATGGGAGCAGGATGACTGAGTGCTGCGATTATGTCGTCGTCGGCGCGGGGTCGGCGGGCTGCGTCCTCGCCAACCGGCTGAGCGCGGACGGCCGCCATCGGGTGACGCTGATCGAGGCCGGCGGCAGCGATCGCCATCCGGTGACGGCGATGCCGCTGGGCTTCATGGCCGGGCTCGCCCGCAAGGGCGTCGACTGGGGCTATGAAAGCGAGCCCGAGCCGCGGCTCGGTGGTCGCGCGCTCCCGCTGCCGCGCGGCCGGATGCTCGGCGGCACCTCCTCGGTCAACGGCATGATCTACATGCGCGGGCATGCGCGCGACTATGACGAATGGGCCGGGATGGGCTGCGACGGCTGGAGCCATGCCGACGTGCTCCCCTATTTCCGCCGGATGGAATCGAGCTGGCGCGGCGCCGGCCCGCATCATGGCGACAGCGGCCCGCTCCCGGTGCGCGAGGTGCGCGGGCGCCGGCTGCTGATGGAGCCGGTCATGGAAGCGGCGGCGGCGGCGGGCTTCGCGCCCAGTCCGGATTTCAGCGGCGAAACCCAGGAAGGCTTCTCCAGCTGCGAGGTGACGGTGGACCGCCGCGGCCGGCGGGCCAGCGCCGCGCGCGCCTATCTGCATCCGGCGCGCCGCCGCGCCAATCTCGATCTCGTCGCCGACGCGCTCGTCACCCGCCTGCTTTTCGACGGGCGGCGCTGCGTCGGCGTGGAATATGAGCGGGGCGGCAAGACGCATCGGCTGCACGCCCGGCGCGAGGTCGTCCTGTGCGGCGGAACCTACAATTCCCCGCAATTGCTCATGCTCTCCGGCGTCGGCCCGGCCGCGCATCTGCGTTCGCTCGGCATATCGGTCGTCGCCGACAGCCCGGGCGTCGGCCGCAACCTGTCCGAGCATCCGATGGTCTATGCCGAATATGCCGCCGCGCCCGGGGCCGGCTTTCTCGACGAGCTGCGCTTCGACCGCGCCATGCTGTCGGCCTTGCGCTGGGCCTTGTTCGGGACCGGGCCGTTCGCTTCCCAGGTGGCGAGCTGCGCGATGCTGGTCCGCACCCGCCCGGAGCTGGACCGTCCGGATATCCAGCTCATGTTCCTGCCGGTGCGGCTCGACGCGCGGCTCTGGCTGCCGGGCGCCCGCCGCCGCCAAGAAGACCATATCTCGGTCATGGTGATCCAGCTCCATCCGCGCAGCCGCGGCTGGCTGGAGCTGCGCTCCGCCGACCCGCGCGAACGGCCCCGGATCACGCTCGACCTCCTGTCCCACGAACAGGATTATGCCGAGCTGCGGCGCGGAATCGAGGTGGTGCGCTCGATCTTCCGCGCGCCGCCGCTTGCGACGCTGGCGACGCGCGAGGTGCGCCCCGGCGCGGCGGCCGCATCGGACGCCGATCTCGACGCCTTCATCCGCGATCATCTGCGCCTGACGCAGCATCCCGTGGGCACCTGCGCCATGGGATCGAGCGCGGAAGCGGTCACCGACCCGCAATTGCGCGTGATCGGGGTCGAGGGGCTGCGCGTCGTCGATGCCTCGATCATGCCGACCGTGCCCGGCGGGAACACCAATGCCCCGGTGATGATGATCGCCGAGAAGGCGGCCGACCTGATCCTGGGTCGGCCCGCGCCGGAATAGGCTAAGGGCGGGGCGATGGACGACGCGCGCGACCATAATGCGATCCCCTGCGACGGCTGCACCATCTGCTGCAAGACCGATCAGGTGATCCTGCGGCCCGAGGCCGGCGACGACCCGTCGCAATATGAGCATGAGTATATCGACAGCGCGCTCTATCCGGGCCGCAAGTCGCCCGCGCTCAAGCGCGATCCGCGCACCGGCCATTGCATCTATCTGACCGCGAGCGGCTGCGGCATTCACGATCGCCGGCCCGCGATCTGCCGCCGCTTCCATTGCGCGCGCATGTTCAAGGCGCTGGGGCGCTTGTCGCGCGCCAGGCGCGACGCGCTGTGGGCGATGGGCAATGTGCTGGAGGAGGCGATCGTCGAGCGCGGCCGCGACCGCTACCGGCTGGCCCGCGAGATGGGGCTGGACGACGTGCTCGACACCGATCTCCAGGTCGCCGCCTTCGAGACGATCCTCGCGCGCGCCGGCCCGCGCTCCCGGCGCTGACCGGCCGCGCCGCCGCGCCTGTTCAGAGCCGGATGCGGGCGCCCACCGCCCAGAAGGTGCCCCGCCGGTCGAAGAAGGGCGAGTTGGCGATCGTGGGCTGGTAGATGCCGTTCGGCGCGATCGGCGGGTCCTGGTTGAAGAGGTTCTCCACCCGGCCGTAGATCTGGAGGTTCCGGGTGAGGTCGTATGAGGAGAAGATATCGACATAGGACCGGCCGGAGATCGCGTTGTCCGCGATGTCGAGCACCGTCCGGTTGAAGCGCGTGTCGAAATTCCCGCCGTCGATATAGCGGTAGTTGAGGCCCAGGCGCAGACGATCGATCGTGTAGCTGACGTCGAGGTTGACGCGCCACTGCGGCACACCCTGCGGCGGCGGGGAGACGCCGGCGAGGCCCACATAATCGTTGGCGACGCCGTTGGCGGTCGTCACCAGCTCATCGACATAGTTGACCAGGCCGCGCAGCGACATCTGGCCGCCGCCGAGGGCGAAGCGATACTGCATCTCGAAATCGATGCCGCTGGTCTTGAGCGACTGGGCGTTGAACGGAGTCACGTTCACCCGGGTGATGGTGCCGCCGCCGTCGCGGACCACGCCGGAGCAGAAGTCGGTCTGCCCCGCCTCGCAGAAATCGACGATGTTCTGCGCCGACACGGTCGAGATCGCGTCCTCGATCCGGATCGAATAATAGTCGATCGACGTGCGCAGGCCCGGCAGCCAGCTCGGCTGGTAGACGAGCCCGATGGTGAAGGTGTCGGCCCGTTCCGGTTGCAGGTCGGGATTGCCGCTCGTGATCTGCACGGTCTGGCGCGCGAGATTGTCGCGCGGGTCGATGATCGGGCTGATCACCTGATTGCCGCGCGAGAACAGTTCGAAATTGTTGGGCGCCCGGATGTCGCGCGACAGCGTGGCCCTGGCCCGCAGATCCGCGAACGGCGAATAGTTGACGCCGATCTTCCAGGTCGCGACGCCCCCGCTCGTCGAATAGTCGGTGTAGCGCAGCGCGCCGTTGAGCTCGAGATTGTCGGCCATCGGCGCCCCGCTGGCGAGCGGGACGACGACCTCGACGAAGCCTTCCTTGACGTTGAAGCTGCCGTCGAACGGCTGCGCGTTGATCGATCGCCAGCGGCGCACCGCGGAATTCGGATCGGCCGTCAGCACCGTCTGCTCGCGCCGATATTCGGCGCCCACCGCGACCGAGACGTCGCCGGCCCAGGTCGAGAACGGGCGGCCGGAGAGGCTGGCGGCGAACACGTCCTGCTCCTGGCGCGCGCGCGTGAAGGAGGTGCCGCGATAATAGTCCAGCGCGGCCGGCGAGATCGAGCCGGCGCCGAACGGATTGATCGGCACGCAATCGCGAATGTCGCGATAGGGATCCTGCGCGTCGGTCGGGTTCGGATTGTTGAGCAATGCGCGGCAGACCGGCTGACCGGAAGTCGGATCGATCACCGTGTCGATGCCGTTCAGCCAGCGCGCGTTGATGCGGTTGTTGCTGCTAATCGATTCATAGCGGTTGCGGCCGATCTGGCCGGACACGTCCCAGCGCCAGCCGCCGCCGAACTCGCCTTCCAGGCCGAAGGTGTAGCGTTGCACCTCGGTCTCGTTGTCGAAGATGGCGTCGCCGTCCTCGAGATTGTAGCGACCGATCGTGATGGAGGGCAGGCTGGCCGCGACCATCGCGTCGCGCACGCGCGCGTCGAGGAACGCGTTGTCGACCCGGATGGCGAGGCCGCCATTGTCGGGATTGGGCGCGAGATCGGAGCGCACGTCGACCAGCGAGTAGAGCGCGTTCGCGAAGAAGGTGACGTTGTCGCTGATGCTGAAGCGCAGCCCGGCATAGCCCGTCGCCCGCTCGATCCGGGGCAGGATGTTGCCCTCGTCGGACACGGACCCGCCGTCGCCCCCGGCCATGAAGGTGCCGCCGATGGTGGTGCCGTAGGTGAAGGGCACGGGCTCGCCGTTCGGTCCGAACTGGACGCCGGTGCCGGGGGCGAAGCCGAGCAGGTTGGCGAGCGCCAGCCCGTTGGCCCGGGTCAGCACGCCGCCCGCGGTCATCTGCGAGAAGCGCGCATTGTCGGCAATGATCAGGCGCGGCTGCCCGTTGGTCGGCGTATAGGCCGGATTGGTGAGCAATGCGGTCTGGTTGCGCCCCCACGGCCGTTCGCCCTGCGCGGTCTGGCCGGAATTGCGGAGATAGTCGGCGCCCAGGGTGATGTTCAGCCGCCCGTCGAGCAGGCTGGTGCCCCATGCGGCGCTCAGCGAGGGCCGGCGGTGGTCGTCATAGATGGACTGGCCGTAGGACATGTCGAGCTTGAACCCCTCGAACCTGTCGTCCAGCACGAAGTTGACGACCCCGGCCACCGCGTCCGAGCCATAGGCCGCCGACGCGCCGCCGGTGACGATCTCGACGTTCCGGATGAGCGCGACCGGCACGATATTGGTGTCGATCGTGCCCGCCGGATCGGTCGGGGCGACGCGGCGGCCGTCGATCAGCACGAGGGTGCGCTGGGTGCCCAGCCCGCGCAGGTCGGCATTGCTGGCGCCGACCGGCTCGCTCGACTTGCCGATATTCTGGTTGATGCGCAGCTGCGGCACGTCGTCGAGCAGATCGGAGACGGTGCTCGCGACTCGGGTCTCGATCTCGGCCGCGCTGATCGTCGTGACCGGGGTCGGCGCGGTGAAGCCGCTGATCCGGGTGCCGGTGACGACGATCGCCTCGGCCGCCTCGTCCTGCGCCTGGGCTTCGGGAAGGGAAGGGGGCGGCGGGACATCCTGCGCCAGGGCATGGGCGGGGACGAGCAGCATCGGCATGCCGGCGAGCAGGGCGAAGAGCGTTGTCTTGTGCAGCGGCCGTTGCGCGAGGCGGGCGCGGCGACGGGCGGTCGATGTCGAATGCGATGCGCGGGTTTCGCCGATGTCGCGGGCGCGCGCGCCGTCCAGCTTGCTCATGAGCCTCCCCTCCGGATTATAATTTTCGGAAAAACAAATGCATTCGTTATTAACGAACGTCCAATTCTTTATCCGCGCCCGATTGATACCTTCGCGCTATCTGATGGCGCGAAAACGGCGTGCCTCGGGGGCTTCCGCGCGGAGCAGGACTCAGAACAGATAGAAACGCAGGGCGGTGTCCGACATGCGCCGCCGCACATGCCGGTCGGGCACGCAGGCCTCGAACGCCGTCACCGTCCGGGTGTAGGTGACGCGGTCCTCCATGCCGACGAACGGGGCGTCGCTGCCCCACATCATCCGCTCCGGCCCGGCTTCGGCGAGCAGGCGCGCGACGCAGGCCGTGAACAGCTCGGGCGCGAGCCGGAATCCCGCCGAGAGCTTCACCCAGACGCGCCCGCTCGCGATGCCCGTAAGCAGATCGGCGAAGGCGGGATCGTCGATCCCGCCCGGCGTGCGCAGCATGCCGAGATGATCGACGACGACATCGATGCCGTGCGCGACCAGCTTCGGCAGCACCGCGCTCAGCTGCGGCCCGCTGCAGTTCAGCTCGACATGCATGCCGAGATCGGCGAGCCGGTTGAGCAGCTTGGCATGGTCGAAACCGTCCATGTCCGGCGCCGCGACGTCGGGCTTCCACTGGAGCCGGACGCCGACCACGCCGAGATCGCGCATCTCGCGCAGGACCGCCGGCTCGATCCCCGGATCGACCATCACCGTCGCGCGCAACCGCTTGTGCGCGCGCAGCGCCTCCAGCGTGTAATCGTTGTAATCGCCGTACAGGCTCGCCGCGGCGATGACGCCGAACGCGATGCCGTGGGCGTCGAGATCGGCGAGATAGGCCTCCACCGGATAGTCGTAGTCCGGCCTGATCCACGCGTCGGGACGCAGCGGCATGCGCCGCGTCATGATATGCGCGTGAGCATCGACGATCGGTGGATCGGTTGGCGGCGGATCGGATGGGGGCGGATGGGCGGTCATGTCAGACGGCCGCCGTCGCCGGGGTCTCGGTCCGCCGCGCCATGCCGCGGCTCAGCAGGATCATGGCGATCACCGGCACCGCGCTGATCATCGCGAAGATGGCGAACGTCGCCGATCGGCCGAGGTCGGTGCCGAGCAGCACGCCGCCCAGGAACGGCCCGAAGATCGCCCCGACCCGGCCGAAGCCGACCATGAAGCCGATGCCGATCGTGCGCCGCTCCGGCGGATAGAGCGTGACTGCGGTCAGGAACAGCCCGGTATAGGCGCCGACGGTGAAGAATTGCAGCATGCCGACCGAGGCGATCAGCGGCACCGGGCTGCTGACATTGCCGAAGATGACCAGGCACACGCCCAGCATGGCGAAGAAGACGGCGGTCAGCGTGCGCGAATCCCATTTGCGCGCGAGCACGCCGATGGCGAGGTGGCCGATCACGCCCATGATGCCCACGGTGGCGCCGACCAGACTCGCCTCGGTCGGCGTGAGACCCGCGTCGACCAGCACCTTGGGTTTCCAGTTGAGCAGGAAATAGCCGATCACCGCATAGGACAGGGAGGCGCCCCAGAAGAGCAGGTTCATGCGGCGCTCGCTCGGGGCGAGCAGGGCCATGATCCCCGCGCCGCGCCTGGCTTCCGGGGGACGTTGCGGCAATTCGTCGATCTGCGCGTGGCCGAGCTTGCCGAGGATCCGGTTCATCCGGGCGAGGGCGCCGCGCGGCTGGCGCGAGACCAGAAAGGTGGGCGATTCCCACATGAAGAAGAGCAGCAGCACGAGCAGCAGCATGTTGATCGCGGCGCCGGCGACGAAGATCGCCCGCCAGCCATAAGGCTCCAGCACCAGCGCGGCGAGCAGGCCGCCGAGCATCATGCCGACCGTGAAGCCGGAATGGAGGACGGCGAGCAAGGTGCTGCGCTGACGGTCGTTCGAATATTCCGACACCATCACGTTGAGGCTGACCACCAGCAGGCCGAGGCACAGGCCGATCAGGAAGCGCAGCGTCATCAGCTCCCAGATCGAAGTCGCGATGGCGGAAAATCCATGGGCGACGCTGATGCCGATCAGCGCGGCCAGCATCATCGGCCGCCGCCCGACCCGATCGCACAGCGGCGCGAGAAAGAACGCGCCGATCGCGAGGCCGAGCGAGGCGGCGCTGAACACGAGGCCCAGCATTTCCGGCGGCGTGCCCCATTCGCGAAGCAGCACCGGCGCGGCATAAGCGAGCGACACGACGTCATAGCCGTCGGTGATGTTGATCAGGCAGCACAGGGCGACCATCACATATTGCCGAAAGCGCATCGGGGCGTTCGAGATCGTGTCCAACGGGGTGGCGGCCATCTGTCTGTCTCTCCCGCTGCGATGCGTCGGTTGTCAGGTTTCGCCGAAAGGGGGCTATTCGGCGGCGGCCCTGGCCGCCGGGCGCTCGTCGTCGAGCCCCGCGAGGCGGGCCGCGTTCCCGCTCACCATCTTGCGGATGTCGTCGTCCGAATAGCCGAGGCCGATGCACATCCCGATGACGTGCCGGAAGCCGTCGACGGGGCTGGGATTGCCGACCTGCCCGAGGTCCGATCCGATGATCGTGTGATCGACGCCGCCCGCCTTGATGAGCTCGTCCAGCCCTTCGGCGGTGTAGTTGCGGCCCTGGATGCCGGCCCACATGCAGCAGCTGTGCTCCAGGCAGGCGCCCATCGCGGCCAGCTCGGTCATGTCGGCATGGCTGGCGCCGATGAGGAAGCTGGGATGGTTGACGAGCAGGCGGGTCACGCCCCGGCGCTTCGCCTCGTCGAACAACGGCCAGATCTCGCTGATGTGGAGATGGCCGGCGGACAGGATCGCGTCATGCTCCGCGATGAGATCGAGGATCGGCTTGACCTCGTCCAGCAGCGCGCCGAACTCGTCGAGGACGGTCAGCGCGCGCGGCGCCATCATCTCCCGCTTGGTCGGCAGATACTTCTTGCGGTGGGAATGGCGGATATGGTTCGCCGCCGAGAAGGTCGGCATCCACACGATCCGCGCGCCGAGATGGAAGCCGTGCTCGACCGCATAGGGATTGAGCCCGCCGGTCGTGTTGTTGAGCGGCACGCCGCTCAGCAGCTCGATCTTCGGCGCCATCGTCTCCTGGAGCAAAGCGGCGACCGGCGTCACCGAATAATAATGGTCCTTGAACAGGATCGCGCGCAGCCCCGCTTCCTCCGCCTGGCGGATCGCCTCGACATGGTTGAGGCAGCGCGGCATCACCGAAGGGCCGCTGTGGCAATGCAGGTCGATCGCGCCGACCAGCAGCGCCTCCACTCTCGGATCGGTCATCGGTCTGACTCCCTGTCGCCGGCGGCCGGCATCGGATGATCGTCGGCATCGCGCACGGAAAAGCCCCGCCACGGCGGGCGGAAGGCGTCGATGAAGCTGCAACGGGGGGCGACCGGCCGGAGCGTCGCGCCAAGATCGTTCTTTCCGTACATCGTCTCCCCATCGCGATTCTTCCCGGGTCCATCGGCGCGCCGCGCGTCTTGCGCGCGAACGTCATCCGACGGGCCAGGCCCGCTCATGACCCGACCTTTGTCGATTGGGGGGCAAGCGTCTAATTCTTTATAGTCCTGCGACCGATAACTGCCGGGCATCGATCATCGCCGAAAACGGCATTTGATCGCACGATCGAATGATTTCATGTCGGCAAAGGGAGACGGATATGCGCAGACCGAGTGCGAAGAAGGGTGACGAGCTGGCGGCGGTCGTGCCGGGATTGCACGATTACACCGATCGCATCCTCTACAATGAAGTCTGGGAGCGGCCCGGCCTGTCGCGGCGCGAGCGTTCGCTCATCACCATCGCCGCTTTGGTCGCCATGTACCGGCCCGAGCAGTTGACCGCGCATCTCGAGCTCGGCCTCGAAAACGGGCTGACCCGGGAGGAGATCGGCGAAGCCCTCACCCATCTCGCCTTCTACGCCTCCTGGCCCTCCGCGATCACCGCGAGCCGCAAGTTCCTGAACCTGGTCCAGGAGCAGGACGCGAAGAAGGATGCCGCCGGCTAGGTCCGCCCGATATGCGAACTTGACTTCGCAATGCGAAAACCTAGCCGGTGGGATGCACGGCACCGATCGATTCCCGACCACCCATACCGGCAGCCTGCCGCGTCCCGAGCGGCTGATGTGGATGATGTTCGCGCAGGCCGAGGGCGTGCCGGTGGAGCCGGCCGCGCTGGCAGCGGCGGTGGACGAGGCGGCGGCCTCGATGGTCGCGCGGCAGGTCGCCGCCGGCATCGCCATCGTCAATGACGGCGAGATGTCGAAGCCGAGCTACGCCACCTATATCAAGGACCGGCTCGACGGCTTCGGCGGCGAGGCGGCGACCTACAGCTTCCGCGACCTAGACGAGTTTCCCGGCACCAAGGCGAAGGTGTTCGCGGACACGGGGCGGGCGAAGCGCAAGGCGCCGGCCTGCAACGCGCCGATCGTCGTGAAGGACATGGAAGCGCCGCGGATCGATGCGGCGCGGCTGAAGCGCCTGGCGGGCGATCATCCGACCTTCATGAGCGCGGTGTCGCCGGGGACGACCTCGCTGTTCTTCGCGAACGAACATTATCCCGATCACGAAACCTATCTCTTCGCGATCGCCGACGCGCTGGCGCACGAATATGAGGCGATCGCGAACGAAGGCATCGCGCTGCAGATCGATTGCCCCGATCTCGCCATGGGCCGGCATGTCCAATATGCCGATCTCGACCTGGCCGGCTTCCGCAAGGCGATCGGCCTGCATGTCGAGGCGCTCAACCATGCGGTGCGCAACATCCCGGCCGAGCGGCTCAGGATGCATCTGTGCTGGGGCAATTATCCCGGCCCGCACCATTGCGACGTGCCGCTCGCCGACATCATCGACATCGTCTGGACGGCCAAGCCCGCGACCATATTGTTCGAGGCCGCCAATCCCCGCCACGCTCACGAGTTCGAGCTGTTCGAGCGGGTCGGGGTGCCGGAGGGGAAGATCCTCGCCCCCGGCCTGATCGAGCCGCAATCGACCTATATCGAGCATCCCGAGCTGATCGCGCAGCGGATCGGCCGCTATGCCGATCTGGTCGGGCGCGAGCGGGTGATCGGCGGGGTGGATTGCGGCTTCTCGATCCATGTCGGCAGCGGCGGGCTGGACCCCGAGGTGGTCTGGGCCAAGCTCGCGGCCCTGGCCGAGGGCGCGGCGATCGCGAGCGCGCGTTACTGGCGCTGAGCCGCCGCCGCCGCGAAGTCCGCGACCAGCGCGTTATAGGGCGCGGGATGGCTGAGATTGCACAGATGTCCGCCGGGCAAGCGCGCGCGCTGGGCGTCGGGCAATCCATGGGCCAGGGCATCGCCGACCAGCTGGCGCCAGGGCGTGTCCTCTTCTCCCGTGACCACCAGCGCGGGCACTTCGATCCCGCCGAGCGCATCGGCCATCGGCTCCGCGGGCATTTCGGGGGCGATCAGGTCGCGGCCGTCATAGTCCGCCAACAGCCGCGCCGCATCCACGCCCCGCATCAGGGCGTGGCGCGCCCATCGCGTTTTCATCTCGTCGATCCGGCCGTCGCGGACCAGCGCGCGATAGTCGGCCAGCGGGATCGCGTCCTCGCCCACCGGCTCCGGCAGGAAGCCGTCCAGCGGCGCGCCTTGCAGTATCAGGGCGGCCACATGCTCCGGATGGCGGCGCGCGAACAGGAGCGCGACGCGGCCGCCCTGCGACATGCCGACCAGGGTCATGCGCCCCAGCCCGAGCGCCGCGCGCAGGGCGATGAGGTCGTCCGCTTCGGCGGCGATGTCGGGCGGGGCGGTGGAGCGGCCGAAGCCGCGCCGGTCCGGAACGATCAGCCGGAAGCGGTCGGCGAGCGCGAATTGCGGTGCCCAGGCGCGGTGATCGAGCGTCCAGCCGTGCAGCAGCACCAGCGGCGCGCCCGCGCCCGCGCCCGCGCAGGCGACGGCGAGCGCGCCGCCGGCGACGGCCACCTCCCGGGTCGCGGGCTCAGGCGTGCTCTTCTTCGTGGCGATAGGTGTTGTTGATGCCGCGGTCGCCGGCCAGCCAGCGCTTGAGCTCGGCGTGCGCGTCCTTGAGCCGCGCCGCGTTGATCGTCTCGGCCTCCGGCGCGTCGACGGTGAACTCGAGGATCATGCCGTTGGGATCGGTGATGTAGAGCGAGCGGCAATAGCCGTGCTCCAGCACGAACGTGTCGGGCTCGCCATAGCCGGCGGCGGCGATGCGTTCCTGCATCTCGGCCTGCGTCTCGGCATCGACCTGCAAGGCGATGTGCCGGAAAGGCGAGGGCGGCAGCGGCGGATCGAACAGCGCCTGATCGGCGGGATCGGCGAACTGGAAGAAAGCGAGCGCGCTGCCGTCGCCCAGCCCGAAGAAGCAGTGGGCGTAAACGCGGTCCGCGCCGAACAGGAAGTCCTTCTCGCACCAGGTGGCGACGAGCGGGAGGCCGATCACATCCTCGTAGAACTTGCGCGTCGCCTCGAGATCCTTGGTCACATAGGCGGTGTGGTGCAGGCGACTCGGCAGCTTCGGCATCGCGCGGGCTCCTCTCGATATCCTTTGCGCGCGAACCTAGCACAGCACCCGAAAAGCGGCAATTCGTTTTGCGAAGAAGTTTTCGATATGCGAAGTTATTTCCTGGAGCCGGGCGACCGACCTCCGGCCCCACCTCATCGTCATTCCGGCGAAGGCCGGAATCCACCTTCTTTTCTCTCTGCGATCTCTGCGTCTCTGCGCGCATAAAAGGATGGTTCGCGCAGAGACGCAGAGACGCGGAGGAAAGGAAGAACAGGAAGTGGGTTCCCGCTTTCGCGGGAATGACGGGATGGTGCGGGGAACGGAGCCGAAAGCCGGCCGGCCTATCCCAGTTCCGCCCGGACGATCGCCGCGCCCTTCACCATCGCCTCCAGCTTGCCGTAGGCGACGTCGCGGGGGAGATATTTGAGCCCGCAATCGGGCGCGACGACGATCCGCTCGGCCGGGACGTGCGGCAAGGCGCGGCGGATGCGGGTCGCCACCGTCTCGGGCGTCTCGACCTCGTGGGTGGACAGGTCGAGCACGCCGAGCATGATCGTCTTGCCCGGCAGCTTCGCCAGGATCGCGCAGTCGAGATCGGACTGGGCCGTCTCGATCGAGACCTCGTCGAGCGCGGTGTCGGCCAGCTCGGGCAGGAAATTATAGCCCTCCGGCCGCTCGTGGATCAGCGCGGCATAGCCGAAGCAGATGTGCAGCGCGGTGCGCCCCGCGACGCCGTCGAGCGCGACGCGCAGCGCGTCGAGGCCGTAGGCGCGCGCCTTGTCGGGCCGGGCCTGCATATAGGGCTCGTCGATCTGGACGATGTCCGCGCCGGCGGCGAACAGATCCCTGATCTCGGCATTGACGGCGACGGCATAGTCGCGCGCCATCTCGGCCTCGTCGTCGTAGAAGTCGTTCTGCGCCTGCTGCGCCATGGTGAAGGGACCGGGCACGGTGATCTTGATCGGCCGATCGGTGTTGGCGCGCAGGAACTGCACGTCGCGCACCTCGACGGCGTGGCGGCGCGAGATCCGGCCGGTGACGCGCGGCACCGGATTGGGCTCGCCGCTGCGGTCGAGCGCGACGCCGGGATTGTCGAGATCGACGCCGTCCAGCGCGGTCGCGAAGCGGTTGGAATAGCTTTCCCGGCGCATCTCGCCGTCGGTGATGATGTCCAGCCCGGCACGCTCCTGATCGCGGATGGCGAGCAGGGTGGCGTCGTCCATCGCCTGCTCCAGCCATTCGGGCGCCACCCGCCACAATTCCTTCGCCCGCACCCGCGGCGGAAAACGTCCGGCGAGCTTCGCGCGGTCGATCAGCCAGTCGGGCTGGGTATAGGAACCTACCAGGGTGGTCGGCAGCAGCATCATGAATCCTTTCGTCTGTGGTGCGCCGTGCTTATATCAGCTTGGCTGTCCGTCATACCCAATCGCTTCGGCGGCCTTGCCGGACAGGATGAAGCCGATCGGCCGTTCGGTCTCCTCCTGGAGATGGCCGATCAGGCTGGCGGTGCGGGCGAGCAGCGAAATGCCCTTCAGCGCGGCGAGCGGGAAGCCGACGTCGAGCATCACGGCGGGAATGGCGCCGTTGACGTTGATCGGCAGCGGCCGGCCGATCGCCTCGGGCAGCGCATCGCGGACCCGATGCAGCATCGCGATGTGCGGCCCCTCCGCGCCGCGCTCGGCGGCCAGCTTCAGCAGCAGGTTGGCGCGCGGATCGCCTTCATTGTGCAACGGATGGCCGAAGCCCGGCACCGCTTTCTTCGCCGCGCGCAGCCGCTGGATCGCGGTCGCGGGTTCCTCGCCGCTCTCGACAAGCCGGCTGAGGAACTGGCCCGCCACCTCGGCGCTGCCCAGCACGACCGAGCCGCAGCCGAGCAGGCCCGCCGCGACCGCGCCCTGGAAGGCCTCCGGCGCGGCCGCATAGGTCATCCGCGCCGCGACGACGCTCGGTACCAGGCCGTGTTCGGCGATCGCGGTCAGCACCGCATTGGCGAAATAAACCTGCCGCTCGTCCGGCTCGCTGCCCGTCACCAGGAACCAGAACCAGCTCGTGAAGTCGCGCTGGCCGATCACGTCGCGGCACAGATCCTTGCCGCGCACATTGATCGCCGCGGGTGTCGAGGTCGAGATCGCGCTATAGGGCTGGTCCTGCTTGCCTATTCTCATTGGAATCCCGCTTTCTTATCCGTGCTTTCGCGCCGCCGCGTCCCGCCAAGCTATCGGCGCGGAGGACGTCTCACAAGCCTTCGCATTCCGAAGTTGTTTTCGATATACGAATTTTTATATATGATATGACTTATGCCGGGCCACCCGCCGGGCGGGAGACGGAATGATGGTTGATGTGCTCCGGGATGTCCGGGTGCTCGAAATGGGGACGTTCATCACCGGCCCGTCCGCCGGGATGCTGCTCGCCGATCTGGGCGCCGAGGTCATCAAGATCGAGCATCCCGAGGGCGGCGATCCGTTCCGCGCCTTCCAGGGCGGGCTCTATAGCCCGCATTTCCAGACCTACAACCGCAACAAGAAGAGCGTCACGCTCGACACCAGGCAGCCGGCGGACCTCGCCGAGCTCGACCGGCTGGTCGAGGGCGCCGACATCTTCATCCAGAATTTCCGGCCCGGCGTCGCCGAGCGGCTGGGTGTCGGCGCCGAGCGGCTGCGCGCGCGCAACCCGCGCCTGATCTATTGCGCGATCTCGGGCTTCGGATCGTCCGGGCCGGACCGGGACCGCCCCGCCTTCGACACCGTGGCGCAGGCGGCGAGCGGCTTCCTGCGGCTGCTCGTCAATCCGGCGCATCCGCGCGTCGTCGGCCCGGCCATCGCCGATTCGATCACCGGCTTCTACGCGGCCTACGGCATGCTGGGCGCGCTGCACGAGCGGCACGCGACGGGCGTCGGCCGCACCGTGGAGGTCTCGATGCTCGAGGCGATGTGCCACTTCAACCTGGACGATTTCACCCATTACTTCTCGCAAGGCGAGATCATGGGGCCGTACAGCCGGCCGAACGTCTCGCAATCCTATGTTTTCGAATGCGCCGACGGGGAGTGGATCGCGCTGCACATGTCCTCGCCGGCCAAGTTCTGGGAGGCGCTGGCGGAGGCGGTGGGGCGGCCGGACATGCTCCGGCTCCCCGAATTCGCCGATCGCGACGCGCGGATCGGCAATTATGACGGCGTCGTCGCCTTCCTGGCGCCGATCTTCAAGACGAAGGGCCGGGAGGAGTGGCGCCAAATCCTGCGCGATCGCGAGGTGCCGTCCTCGCCGGTCTATGCCTCGAACGAGGTGCTGGCGACCGCGCAGGCGCGGCATCTCCAGATCGAGGTCGGCGCCGAGCATCCCGAAATGGGGCCGTTCCGCACGATCCGCGGCCCCGTCTCCTTCGACGGCGCGCGCGCGCTGACGGTGACGCCGCCGCCCGTGCTCGGCGAGCATAATGGCGAATTGCTGGATTCGGCGCGGCGCGGCGAGGCGGCCGAATAGGCCGGCTGGCATGGCCTTCCGGCCCGGTCTATAGGCCGGACGATGACGAGCGCGCCGCCCAAAAAACGCCAGGACAGCGAATATCTCTCGACGCTGGAGCGCGGGCTGTCCGTGCTGCGCGCCTTCAACCAGAGCCGGCCGGAAATGCAGCTTTCCGAAGTCGCGGCGGCGACCGGCCTCAATCCGGCCGTCGCGCGGCGCTGCCTCAACACGCTCGTCCAGCTCGGCTATGTCGCGCAGCACGGGCGGCGCTTCCTGCTCCGACCCGAAGTGCTCGTGTTCGGCTCGGCCTTCCTCGCCTCGATGAACATCGAGCAGATCGCCGGCCCGCATCTCCAGAAAGTGCGCGACGAAACCGGCGACAGCTCCTCGATGGCGGTGCTGTCGGGGTCCGACATCCTTTATCTCGCCCATGTCTCGACCAACCGCCGCATCCGCCTCGGCGCCAGCGTCGGCACCCGTTTCCCGGCTTATGCGACCTCGCTGGGCAGGGTGCTGCTCGCGTTCCAGGACGAGGCCGGGATCGACGCCTATCTGGCCGGGACCGAATTGGCGCGCTTCACCGAGCATACGATCACGTCCGGGGCCGAGCTCAGGAAGCGCCTGCGCGAGGCGCGCGCCAACGGCTATGACAGCGCCCAGGACGAGCTGGATTACGGCATCGTCTCGGTCGCGGTGCCGGTGTTCGACGGCGAGCGGCGGATCGCGGCGGCGATCAACTGCTCGACCTCGACCACCCGCATCTCGCGCGACGAGCTGGTCAGGACGCGCCTGCCGCTGCTGCGCGAAGCGGCGCACGAGATCGGCGACGCGCTGCGCCGCTGGCCGTTCCTGTCCCACGCGCTGCGGCCCTGACCCTCCTTCATTTTCCGGTGAACGGCCGGCGGCGCGCCGGGGCCGATCGCACATGTTTTTCGGAATGCGAACTTGACTTCGATAATCGAAGTTCATAGTCTTTCCGCATAATCGGCAGGCTTGCGCCGACCGCGCGAAATCCCCTTTCCGCGCCGTCGGAGCCGGTCATGCGGAGCGAAGGGGAGGCGGGCATGACGACAAGGTTCGGACGGGGCAGCTATCTGGCCGGGGCGTCGCTGATCGCCGGCCTTCTCGCCGCGACGCCCGCCGCCGCGCAGGACGGTCCGGCGCCGGGCGCCGCCGACGAGAACGAGATCGTCGTCACCGCCTTGCGCCGCGACCAGAGCCTCCAGGACGTGCCGGCCGCGATCACCGCCTTCACCTCCGACACGATCGACAGCGCCGGCATCACCCGCCCGATCGACTTCGTGAACCTCACGGCGAACGTGAACCTGGTCGAGACCCAGAATGCGGGCAATGCCTTCATCATCATCCGCGGCATCACCCAGGCGCGCAATTCCGAGCCCTCCGTCGCGGTGATCGTCGACGGGGTGCAGCAGGTGAATCCGGCGCAATTCAACCAGGAGCTGTTCGACATCGAGCAGATCGAGGTCTTGAAGGGGCCGCAGGGCGCGATCTACGGGCGCAACGCGATCGGCGGCGCGATCGTGATCCGCACCCGCCAGCCCAGCGATGTCTTCGAAGGGCAGGTCCGCGCCGGCGTCGACAACGGCTTCGGCTACTGGCTGCGCGGCGGCATCAGCGGGCCGATCTCGGACACTTTGCGCTTCCGCCTCGCCGGCTCGTGGTACGACACCAACGGCTTCATCCGGAACGCCTTCCTCAATGAGGACGCCGATCCGGTCGAGGATCTGGCGCTGCGCGGCACGCTGCTCTGGTCGCCGACCGCCAATTTCACCGCCGACCTGCGCGGCTCGATCAGCCGCCTCAGAACCCAGGCGCTCTATTTCAACATCGTCGCCGACGCCAACGACATCAGCCTGCCGGTCCGGGTCAACAATGCCGGCCAGAACGACCGCGACATCGAGAATGTCTCGCTCCGGCTGAGCTGGGACACCGGCGGCGGCACGCTGAGCTCGGTTACGTCCTACGACACCCTGTCCGAAATCCTGACCGGCGACGCCTTCGATTTCCTGCCGATCCAGGAATCGCTGTTCTTCTTCCTGTTCGGGGAGGACTGGACGCAGAGCCAGTATCTCGACGTCGAGGCGTTCAGCCAGGAATTCCGCTTCACCTCGCCCGACAGCAGCCCGTTCCGCTACATCCTCGGCGCCTATTTCATCGACACCAACCGCTTCATCTCGACCGGCAACATGGCCGATACCGGCGCCGGCGTCTTCCCGGTCTTCCGCGAGCCGAGCACCAATCCGCTCAACCCGCAGCGCACCTTCCTGTCCGACCAGCAGAACAATTTCGCCTGGGCGCTGTTCGGCAATTTCACCTACGATTTCTCCGAGCAGTTCCGGGTCGATCTCGGCCTGCGCTACGATCGCGACCGGCGCCGCAACACGACGCTGACGCCGACGGCCTTCCTGCCCAACGTGCCGGGCTTCCCGCAGGGCGTGACCGGCGAGGTGCGCCGCGCCGTGTTCGACGATCTCCAGCCCAAGGTGACGCTGACCTGGGAGCCCTCGCCGCTGGTGACCATCTATGGCGGCTATTCGCGCGGCTTCCGTTCCGGCGGCTTCAACCAGACCGGCGTCGGCGGCGTCGCCTTCGCCAACGGCATCGTCGGCGTCGAGGACGTCTTCGAGGCGGAGACCGCCGACACGTTCGAGATCGGCGGGCGCTTCCAGCTCCTGAACCGGATGCTGACCTTCTCCGCCAACGCCTATACGACGCGCTCGGAGAACAGCTATTTCTTCGTCTTCCTCGCCGCCAACTCGACCCAGAATCTCGGCAACATCCCGCGCGCGCGGATCAGCGGGTTCGAGCTGGAGGCGATGCTGCGCCCGACGCGCGGGCTCGAACTCAACGCCGCCTTCGGCTACACCGACAGCTCGATCCGCGAATTCCTCGATCCTTCGGTGATCGGCAACGAGCTGCCGCTGATCTCGCGCTACACGCTCAATCTCGGCGCCCAGTATCGCGCGCCGATCGGCGGCGGCCTCGGCATCCTCGCGCGCGCCGATTACCGCCGCACCGGCCGGACCTGGTGGGAGCCCTACAACACCACCAGCCGCGATCCGATCGACCTCGTCAACGCGCGCCTCGGCATCGAGGGCGCCAGCTGGTCGCTCACCGGCTTCGCCGAGAATCTGTTCAACGAAACCTACAATGCCGAATTCTCGCCCGGCGGCTTCGTGTTCAAGGCGCGGCCCAGGCGCTACGGTGCCGAGCTGATGTTCCGCTTCTGAACCGGAAGGAGAGTCGTCCGTGCCGCGTATCCTTGTGCTTTATTATTCGAGCTACGGTCATATCGAGACGATGGCCCGCGCAATCGCCGAAGGCGCGGCCGAGGTCGCGGGCGCCGAGGTCGCGGTCAAGCGCGTGCCGGAGCTGGTGCCCGAGGAGGTGGCGCGCGGCGCCCATATGAAGCTCGACCAGGAGGCGCCCTTCGCCGATCCGGGCGAGCTGGGCGACTATGACGCGGTCATCGTCGGCGCGCCGACCCGCTTCGGCAACATGGCCGCGCAGATGCGCAATTTCTGGGACCAGACCGGGCCGCTCTGGATGAAGGGCGCGCTGGTCGGCAAGGTCGGCGCCGCCTTCACCTCCACAGCCAGCCAGCATGGCGGGCAGGAGATGACGATCACGTCGATCCACACCACCCTGCTCCATCACGGCATGATCATCGCCGGCCTGCCCTATAGCTGGCCCGGCAACGCCCAGATGGCGGAGATCAGCGGCGGCACGCCCTACGGCGCCAGCACGCTCGCCGGCGCCGACGGCTCGCGCCGGCCGAGCGCGAACGAGCTGGAGGGCGCGCGCTATCAGGGACGCTACGTGGCGCGGATCGCCGCCGACCTGGCGCGCGGGCGCGCCTGACTTGCGAGGAGCGTTTCATGGGATTTGAGCTGGACAAGACCGCGTTCGCCGCCTGGCTGGACGCCTACAAGGCGGCGTGGGAGGCGCGCGATCCGGCGCGCGCGGCGTCGCTGTTCACGGCGGACGCCGTCTATCACGAAATGCCGTTCGACGCGCCGATCGAGGGCGAGGCGGGCATCACCGCTTATTGGGCGAAGGCCGTCGCCGGGCAGGACAAGGTGAATTTCACCTATGAGATCCTCGCCGTCACCGGGGACGAGGGGATCTGCCACTGGCATTGCGCCTTCACCGGCGTGCCGGGCGGCGCGGCGATCGACCTGGACGGCATCTTCCGCTGCCGCTTCCACGATGCGTCGCGCGTCGCGCATTTCCGCGAATGGTGGCACGTCCGGGTCGAGCCGGCCTGAGCCCGCCGCCGCTCAGACGAGCGCGGCGTCCAGCGTGATCTCCGGATTGAGCGCCTTGGAGACGGGGCAGCCCGCCTTCGCCTTGCCCGCCAGCTCGTGGAACAGCCGGTCCTCGATGTCCGGAATGGCCGCGCGCAGGGTCAGCCTGATCGCGGTGATCGCGAAGCCGCCCTCGACCTGCTCCAGCGTGACCTCGGCGCTCGTGTCCATCCGTTCGGCGGCATAGCCCGCTTCCTGGAGGATCAGCGATAGCGCCATGGTGAAGCAGCCGGCATGGGCGGCGCCGAGCAGCTCCTCCGGATTGGTCCCGGCGACCCCCTCGAAGCGGCTGGCGAAGCCGTAGGGATGCTCGGCGAGCGCGCCGCTCGCGGTCGAGATCGCGCCCTTGCCGTCCTTCAATCCGCCGGACCAGGCGGCCGATGCCTTGCGAACGATCTTCATGGGCGGCTCCTTTCACGAAAGGGTGGGTAGCGGGCGACTCGGCCCGCCTGCACGGCGATGATGACAGCCGCGCCGCGCCGGGTCTATGACGGCGCGCCGGGCGAGGGAGAGGGCGGGCATGGTGAGCATCGCGACCGATAGGGCCGCCGCGTCCGCGCCGCCGCGCTTCGGTCTGCTCGGGCATCTCTACGTCCAGGTCATCATCGCGATCGTGCTCGGCGCGCTGGTCGGCCATGTCTGGCCCGATGTCGGCGAATCGCTGAAGCCGCTCGGCGACGGCTTCATCAAGCTGGTGAAGATGATCATCGCGCCGGTCATCTTCCTCACCATCGTCACCGGCATCGCGGGGATGCGCGAGATGGCGTCGGTCGGCCGGGTCGCCGGCAAGGCCTTCGCCTATT
>CAZTPD010000002.1:0-58214 GCA_964614625.1 uncultured Sphingosinicella sp.
GGAGACTTTTTCCTTGAACGCGAGCGGATCGATCGTCCAGTTCGAGAATGTGGGCTTGCGCTACGGCACGGGCGCCGAGACGCTGTCCGATCTCAGCTTCTCGCTCAGGGAAGGCGGCTTCTACTTCCTCACCGGCCCGTCCGGCGCAGGCAAGACCTCTCTCCTGAAGCTGCTCTACCTCGCGCTGCGGCCGAGCCGGGGGCTGATCCGCCTGTTCGGCGAGGACATCGTCACCATGCCGCGCGCGCGGCTGCCGGGCTTCCGCCGCCGGATCGGCGTCGTCTTCCAGGAGTTCCGCCTGGTCCCGCATCTGTCCACCTTCGACAATGTCGCGCTGCCCCTGCGCGTCGCGGGGGTCGAGGACAGCGACCTCGAGACCCCGGTCAACGAGATGCTCGCCTGGGTCGGCCTCGCCGACCGGGCCAGCGCGCGGCCGGCCACCCTGTCGGGCGGCGAGCAGCAGCGCGTCGCCATCGCCCGCGCGGTGATCGGCCGGCCCGAGCTGCTGGTCGCCGACGAGCCGACCGGCAATGTCGATCCGGAGATGGCGCTGCGCCTGCTCCATCTGTTCGATTCGCTGAACAAGCTCGGCACCACCGTGATCGTCGCGACCCACGATCTGCACCTGCTCGCCCGCGTCCAGCGCGCCGAGATGCTGCGGCTCGATCGCGGCCAGGTTTCCGATCCCACGGGCGCGCTCAGGCATCCGCCGAAGCGGGCCGACCAGTGACGGGCGGGGCATGAAAGCGGGCGTGCGCAAGTTCGGCGTCGCCGAGCGCGGCCTGCTGCCGGAAGGGCGGCTGGCCGGGCCGATGCCCTGGGTGATCGCGATCATGATGTTCCTGACCGTCCTGGCGGCGGCGGCGGGGCTGGGGCTGGCCGGCGCGGCGGCGCGTCTGTCGGACCAGATCGGCGGGCGCGTCACCGTCCAGATCGTCGAGGCTGATCCCGGCGCCCGCGCCGCGCAGGCGGGCGCGGCGGCCGAGGCGGCGCGCGGCCTGCCCGGCGTGGCCGGCGTCCGCATCGTCCCGGACGCGGAGATCCAGGCGCTGCTCGAACCCTGGATCGGCGTCGGCGGGATCGAGGCGGATCTGCCGGTGCCCGCCCTGATCGACGTCGATCTCGCGCCGGGCGACGCCGCCGCCGTCGATCGGCTCCGCGCGGCGGTCGCCGCTGCGGCGCCGGCGGCGCGGGTCGACGACAATGCCCGCTGGCTGGCGCCGCTCGCCGACCTGATCGGCGCGCTGAAATGGCTGGCGGCCGGCCTCGTGCTGCTGATGGTCGCGGCGACCGCCGCGACCGTGGTGCTCGCGGCGCGCGCCGCGCTCGACACCCATCGCGGGACGATCGAGATCCTGCACCTGATGGGCGCGACCGACGTGCAGGTGGCGCGGCTGTTCCAGCGCCGGATCGCGCTCGACGCGCTGTTCGGCGGGCTGGTCGGCTTCATCCTCGCCGGGGTCGTGCTGATCGCGCTGGGCGACCGCGTCGCGGCTTTGGGGTCCGAGCTGCTCGGCGCCGCCTCGATCTCGCCGCTGGGCTGGGGCGTGCTGCTCGCCTTGCCGGCCTTCGGGGTGGTGCTCGCGATGCTGGTTGCGCGCGTGACCATTCTTCGCGCACTGGGGCGGATGCTATGATCCGCGCGCTCGTCCGCCTCTTCTCCTTCGCCCTGCTCGCTTACGCGCTCGGCTACGCGGCCTTCGCCGTGCTGCTGCCCCGCCCCGCCGGCGACGAGCGGACCGACGCGATCGTCGTCCTGACCGGCGGGCCGGGCCGCATGGAGCGCGGCCTCGACATGCTGCGGCAGGGGCGGGGCGAACGGCTGCTGGTGTCCGGCGTCAACCGCGCCGTGCGGCAGGCCGAGCTGGCGGCGCAATATCCGGACTATGCCGACCTGTTCGACGCCCGCGTCGTCCTCGGCCGGGAATCCTTCGACACCCGCTCCAATGCCGACGAAGTGGACCGCTGGATGCAGCGGCGGAACTACCGGTCCCTGAGGCTCGTCACCAACGACCTGCACATGCCGCGCGCCCGCTACGAGCTGCGCAAGCGGATCGGCGGCGACGTCGCGATCGTCGTCGACGCCGTGCCGACCGAGCCGGATTTTCGCGCCATCTTCATGGAGTACAACAAATATCTGCTCGGCCGCGCGGCGGACCTGATCGGCATCTGATGCACCTCGTCCGCTCGGCCCTGTTCGCGCTGGTCTTCTATTCCTGGACGGTGATCGCGGTCTTCCTGTCCTTTCCGGTCAGCCTGCTCGGCACGGGCGCGATCCGCGCCTGGGCGCATGGCTGGTGCCGCTTCCACCGCTGGTGCGCGGCCCATATCCTGGGCATCCGCTCACGGGTCGAAGGCGCGCCGCCGCCGGGGGCCGTGCTGGTCGCGGTCAAGCACCAGTCGATGTTCGAGACGCTGGAGATGATCCTGCTGCTCAACGAGCCGGCGGTGGTGCTGAAGCGCGAGCTCGTCGACATCCCGCTCTGGGGCTGGGTGGTGCGCCGCTACGGCGTCATTCCGGTGGACCGCAAGGGCGGCGCGGCGGCGCTGCGCCGGATGATGCGCGCGGCCGAGGCGGCGGTCGCCGAAGGGCGCCCGATCCTGATCTTCCCGGAAGGCACGCGCGTCGCCGCGGGATCGCGCCCGCCGCTCCAGCCGGGCTTCGCCGGGCTTTATCGCGCGCTGGGCCTCGCCGTGGCGCCGGTGGCGCTGGACAGCGGCCGGCTGTGGCCGCGCAACGCCTTCGTGAAGCGGCCGGGCGTCGTGACCGTCCGCTTCCTGCCCGCCATCGCCGCCGGCCTGCCCCGCCGCGAGATCGAGGCGGCGGTCCATGCGGCGATCAACGATCTGGAGCCGGGCGATGATTCCTGAGCTGGGGCTGATCGAGGGCTTTTTCGGCCGCCCCTGGAGCTGGGCGGCGCGGCGCGAGAATGCCGCCTTCCTGCGCGGGGCCGGTTATGCTTTCTATCTCTACGCGCCCAAGGCCGATGCCTGGCTGCGCCGCCGCTGGCAGGAGCCATGGCCCGATCAGGAGTTCGCCGAGCTCGCCGCCTTCCGGGACTTCTGCCGCGCGGAGGGCATCCGCTTCGGCATCGGCCTCACGCCGTTCGAGCTGCACCTCCATGCCGAGCGCGGCTGGCAGGGGCCGCTGGCCGGGAAGCTCGCCGAGCTGGCCCGGCTCAAGCCCGACGATCTCGCCATCTTGTTCGACGACATGCGCGGCGACGTTCCCGAGCTTGCCGAGCGGCAGGCGGCGATCGTCCAGTTCGCGGCGGAGCGCGGCATCGCCGGGCGCGTGCTGATGTGCCCTTCTTATTATTCCGACGATCCGATCCTGGACGTGGCGTTCGGCCCGCGCCCGCCGCGCTATCTCGAAACGCTCGGCCGGCTCATCGATCCCGCGATCGCGATTCTGTGGACCGGCGAGGAAGTCTGCGCGCGCGAATTCACGCCCGGACATCTCGCCCGGGTCGCCGAGCAGCTCCGCCGCAAGCCCTTCCTGTGGGACAATTATCCGGTCAACGACGGCGCCCGCATGTCGCAGCACCTGCATCTGCGCGCCTTCACCGGCCGGCCAGCCGCGATCGGCGCGCTTGTCGCGGGCCACGGCGTCAACCCGGCTTCCCAGCCCGTGCTGAGCCGGATTCCGGCCCTGACGCTGGCCGAGAGCTATGCCCGGAGCGAGACCTACGAATATGGCGCCGCCTTCATCCGCTCCGCGCGCGAGGTGCTGGGCGAGGCGCTTGCCGAGCGGATCGGCCGCGATCTGCTGGCCTTGCAGGACCGGGGGCTGGACCGGCTCGGCGAGCGCCAGGCCGTGCTGCGCGACCGCTATGCCGCCTTCGACCATCCCGCCGCGCGCGAGATCGTCGACTGGCTCGACGGGCATTGGAGCGTGACGGACGAGCTGGTGCAGACCCAATAAGTGCCTGGTTCCAGCCTTTGATGGAGCCGATTCAGCGTAGCCGAAGCGACCCTAGCGCGCCGGCTATGCCGCGGAAATGCGGCCTTCGTAGATCGTAATCTCGATCGCCTGGAGGAAGACGGAGCCCGGCAGCGTATCGCGCCTGTCGCCCGCCTCGCGCACGATCTGCACCTCCAAATGGGTTCCCGGCAGGTCGTCGTTCGCCGACCGGGCGTGCGTGTAGACGCTGGCGCCGGGAGACGGATGCTCGATCTGAAGCGCCATCGCGCTGAACAGGGTGCCGGCCGGTCCGCGGCCGAGATTCCGGATCAGCCGCGCGGCCCCGGCGGCGCCTCCGGTGCGTGTCATCAGCTCCAGATCCACACCCCTGCCGCACGTCGCGGGCATGCGGACGCGATGAGTCCGACCGGCTGTGCGGCCGGCGACCTTTCTCATCTCCAGATCTTCGCTGAACAGATATTTGCGTGGGAAACCGAAGCGGTGGGTTTCGTTGAGCAGCCAGGACTGGGTGTAACCCGCACTCGAATACCAGCCTCCTTCCACCCAGCCTCGGACGCGCCTGACCACGCTTTCGCGGACTCGAATGGGCTCCGCAGCATAAAGCACCGGGCCGGATTGCGCGAATATCTGGGGGTGGACGATCTGTAGATCGATCACGTCCCAGAGATCGATCGCTCTCTCCTGTGCTGTGCCGTTGCCGTTCTGCGGCAGGAAATTGCAGTTCAGGATGCGTACGCTGTTGGGGCCGTTGACCGGCGCGCTTGGGCGATCGTTGCAGATGTCCCGGTTCGCGGGATGAGAACCGTTCTTCTCGAAATAGCAGCCATCGACGGCAACCCCGCGACATTGTTCGCCGAGCTTGAGCCCGTCGCCGACATTGCCTTCGATGGTGACACCGCGCAGGTTGAATTGAACGCATCTGCCGGTGAAGATTCCGCCGCCGGTTCCCCGCCCGGTTCCGCCGCGTCCGATCCGCGGCCCGGCGACCGTGCCGTTTCCCTGAAACTCGCCGCCGCTGATCTCGAGGATGTTGACGGCCAAGCCGGTCAGCGACCCAGTCTTGCCTTCCAGGCCCCACTTCCCGTTGAAGCGGGCGTAGCAATTATCTATTCTGTAGCACCAGCAATCCTCGAAGGTGAAGCCCGACCCCCGGCAACGTTCGGCGCGGATATTCTGCATGGCGCCGCGGGCCGGAAACCGGCTTGATGACATGTTCGGCTCGATCTTGACGCCATCGCCGTCTTCGGATGTGACACGGAAGTCGCGCAGCATGTGGGAAGGCGAATGCACCCGGAGGCTGCCGCTCCGAAAACGGAGCCAGGTGCCGTTCTGACCACAGCCGGAGCCCGTGACGATGATTTGGGTCAAGGCGTTCGGCGTTTCGCCGGAATGGGGAGAAAGAATCAGGTCGCCGGTCAGGACGATCTCTCCCGCCGGCAGGACGATCGCGCCGATATTGTTGGCGGCCGCATGGTCGAGCGCCCGCTGCATCGCGGGCCGGTCGTCCGTTTCGCCGTCGGCGCGTACACCGAAATCCGCCGCCGAGACGACATCGCGCAGCTTTGCCCGCACCGTGCGCGGAACCGCGCCTGTGCCCGCTTGAACGAATCCCACGGCTTCGCTGCCGTCATGCGAGACGAGGCCGTCGATGAAATCCTGGACGGTCCCGCCGCCCGCCGTCCCGATGCGACCGGCGCCTGTTTCCAGCGCGAAATCCACGGCGATCGTCTGTTGGCCGGCCCCGAGCGCCGACGCTCGCGATGCATGGCCAAGCGTATATGCGCCCCCGGCCAGGAGGAGCAGTTGCTCGCGGCGGTTCATCGGTCCCATGGCCATTGCCTGTCGATTCCCGTCGATATTGCCGTTCCGAAACTGCGCCGGGTCGATGACGGCGCCTTCGCCCCGCACGATCCGGTCCAGCGCCTTTCCTGCGATCCTTCGTCCGATCGTTAGTGGGGGTCAACCGCGTGCCGGCAAAGCCACCTGTCGCCGAGACGGCTCGGTCGCGGGTCGCGGCGGCATCGGCTTCAGAAGCTCTCCTCGCCGTAGATGCGCGACACGTTGCCCGCCCATTCGCCGCGATAGCGTTCGAGCAGGCGTTCGGCGGGCGTCTGCCCGGCGGCGAGGATCTGGCGCAGGGGATCGAGGAAGCCTGATTCGTTGTCGCCGGAGGAATTAAGCTGGCCGCGTGCGTTCAGCCCGGCCTCGGCGATGGCGAGGATGCGCGCGCCCAGCTCCTTCAGCGTTCCGCCGCCCGGAACGGGCGCACCGAGGCCGAGCTTAGGCACCGCGTCGCGCAATTCCTGCCGCTCGGCGAGCGACCAGTGCTTCACCTCGTCCCACGCCGCGTCGAGCGCGCCCTGGTCATAGAGCAGGCCGACCCAGAGGGCCGGCAGCGCGCAGATCCGATTCCACGGGCCGCCATCGGCGCCGCGCATTTCGAGGAAGCTCTTGAGCCGGACCTCCGGGAAGATCGTCGAGAGATGATCGGTGAAATCGGACAGGAGCGGCTTTTCGCCCGGCAGCGCCGGCAGGCGCCCGTCGAGGAAATCGCGGAAGGACTGCCCGGAGGCGTCGATATATTTCCCATCGCGGAAGACGAAATACATCGGCACGTCGAGCGCGAAATCGAGATAATGCTCATAGCCGAAGCCGTCCTCGAACACGAAGGGGAGCATGCCGGTGCGATTGGGGTCGGTATCCGACCAGATATGGCTGCGGAAGGAGAGGAAGCCGTTGGGCTTGCCTTCGGTGAAGGGCGAGTTGGCGAAGAGCGCGGTGGCGAGCGGCTGGAGCGCGAGGCCGACGCGGAACTTCTGCGCCATATCGGCTTCGGAGGCGTAATCCAGATTGGTCTGGATGGTGCAGGTGCGCAGCATCATGTCGAGGCCGAGACTGCCGACCTTCGGCATGTAATCGAGCATGATCTTGTAGCGGCCCTTGGGCATGCGGGGCAGCTCGGCGCGGGTCTTGTCCGGCCACATGCCGAGGCCGAGGAAACCGAGGTTCAGCTTGTTGCCGATCGCTACGACCTGTTCGAGATGCCGTCCGGCCTCGGCGCAGGTTTCGTGGATGTTCACCCGCTGCGCGCCCGAAAGCTCGAGCTGGCCGGCCGGCTCCAGGCTGATCGTGCCGTCCGGGCCGGACAGGGCGATGACGGTCTCGCCCTCGTAGACGGGCGCCCAGCCATAATCGGTCATCGCCATCAGCAGGTCGCGAATGCCGCCCGGCTCGTCATAGGAGGGCGCCCGATGATCGGCGCAGCGATAGACGAATTTCTCATGCTCGGTGCCGATCCGCCAGGCAGGCTTCGGCTTCTCGCCCTTGGCGAAGGCGACGAGCAGGTCGTCCCGGCTTTCGATCGCGGGGGCCGTCTCGCTGGTATCGGTGCGCGTGGTCATGCCGCGCATCTAGCGGGTCGATTAGAGGCGTGCCAGACCCGTCCTAGATGAAGACGCAGATCTCTTCGGCGACGGTCGTGCCGGGATAGGCGGCGAGGAGGTCGAGGCCTTCGCTTGCAGCGACTTCGGCTTCCCCATCGACCCGCCAGACCGAACCGGCGGCCAGCGTTTCGCCGGCGCCGGTCCGGCCTTCGCCGGCGATCGGCATCAGCAACAGCTCGCCATCGTCCGAGCGCAGCCGGATCCGGCCGCGCAGGGTCCACTTTTCGAGGATGAAGGAACCGCCTTCGACCAGCACGGATCGTTCGGGACTGAGATGCCGGGGCGCCGGCGAAGGCGCCGCCGGGCCGGGCGCGGCCACGGCGATCGCATCGTCGAGATGAAGCTCGCGCGGCCGGCCGTAATCGTAGAGCCGGTAGGTGAGGTCGAGATTCTGCTGGACCTCGATCAGGGAGAGGCCGCCGCCGATCGCGTGGATCGTCCCGGCGGGAGACCAGAACAGATCGCCGGCCCTGGCGGGGCGCCAGTCGATCAGCCTCTCGATACCGCCGTCGAGCGCGGCGGCGCGCAGGGCTTCGGGGGGAATGGTATCGGTGAGGCCGAGGCCGATCACCGCGCCCGGCTCGGCGTCGAGAATGTACCAGGCCTCATCCTTGCCGCGTGCATATCCGCGTGCCTTCGCCGCAGCGTCGTCCGGATGGACCTGGATCGAGAGCCGCTCGGAGGTGAAGATATATTTGACGAGAAGCGCCGCATCGCGACGGGCATCGTCGGTGAACCAGATTTCTCCGACAGGCCGATCCCTCAGGCCGGCGCCGAAGGCCGGCGGCAGGGATGTGCGTCCCCAGATCCGCTCGACGGGCCGTCTCGAAAGCTGGCTGGCGGGCAAGATATCCTCCGATGCCGGGCTGCCCGGCGGTCTGGGCGACCCTGAATCGAAAACCGCTCGGAAGTGAAGAGATATTCGACCGGCAATGCCATCTTCGGTCCCGTCGCGTCAGCGAATCGGATATCGCCGATCGGCGCTCGTCACGCCCGGCTTTCGGCCCTGTCGGGAAGGTCAAGGCGCGATGACGAGGTGCGCATAAGGGCCGAACGGACTCAATCGAGTTTGATGCGCGCCGGCCCGCTGCTATGGAGCCGCGATGTCCACGCTGACCGCGACACTTGCGATACTGGCTCTGCATGCGGCGGTGCTTGCGCCTCTGGCGTTCGCGCTTGTGAGGCCCAAGGCGACGGCGCCCATATTGTCGTGCAGCGCCGTGCTGCTGCTCGGCATCCTGTTCTATCAGGCCAGTCCGTTCGCGCGGCCGGCGGTGGATTCCGCCGCGCTGGTCCTGCCCGACATGGCGGCCCAGATGTCCGACAGGTGCGAGCAGATCCTGACCGCGGTGGACGAGGGCGGGGTGCTTCTCGACCGATCCGATCCCTCCCGGCCGGTCGTGTCGCGCGAGTTCTGGCGCCATGTGCCGCAGAACATCCGCCAGGCGATCGAATCCTGCCTTGACCAGGCGCGGCCCGGCGGCCCCGAGCAGGGCGCGATCGAGTTCATTCAGCGATGAGCGCGGGATCGTCCCGGGTGAGGAGCCACGCCGCGCTTTCGCTTTGCGTCCTGGGCGCGCTCGTCGCGCAGGGCGCGCCGGCGCAGCTCGTCGGCGAGCGGCTGCAAGGCGACCGGAGGATATGCACATATGCGGCCGAAGCCGGCCCGTTCAGCGGCCAGGAGGGCCGGGCGATCGCGGTCAGCGAGGTGGAGAACTGCCCCGTCACCCCGCCGCCGCAGCGGAGCAGGGGCTCCCTTCCCGACACGGCGCAGCTGCGCTCCTGGAATGTCGAGGCAGGGCGGCGTCTCTGCACGTTCGAACAGGGCGGGGAGATATGGGTGCGCTCCGTCGATCTCGATCGCTCCTGTCCGATCGTGGCCGGCCTTCTGAACGCCGAGGCGAATTAGTGCCATATTCCGCATGGACAGGGCCGATTCCGGACTCGACCGGACGATTATCCGTGGACGCCTCGGCGCGGCCCCGTGCGAGGGGGGAGGGCGCGTGAAGCCGCATTTCGCAGGCTGGCCCCAGAATGCGCGCCTTGCCGTCCTGCTGGTCCTGCTCGTCGCCTGCTTCCTCTGGGGCGGCGGGTCGCGGCTCGACATTGCCGGGCTCATGATCGTTCAGCCCGTAGCGGTGCTCTGCATCGCGGCGGCGCTTCTCATTCCGGGGCCGATCCGGCTGGACGCCGTGCGGGTGCCGCTCCTGCTGCTCTGCGGCCTGGCACTGGTGATGGCCGTGCAGCTGATTCCGCTGCCCCCGGCTCTCTGGGAGAGCCTGCCGGGCCATGCCGGTTTCGCGGATATTCCGGCCCTCGCCGGCGCCGGGCAATCTTGGCGGCCGCTCAGCCTGACGCCGGACCTGACGCTCGCCAGCATGATCAGCCTGGTCGTGCCCGCCGCTGCCCTGATCGCCTTCGCCGGACTGTCGCCCGATCATCAGTACCGGCTGTTGCCACTCCTGCTGCTGGCGATCGGCTTCGCGACCCTGCTCGGCCTGGGGCAGATCGTCGGCGGTCCGCAAAGCGACCTGTATCGCTACGAGATCACCAATCGCGGCGTCGCGGTCGGCGTGTTCTCGAACCGCAATCACCAAGCGGTGCTGCTGGCGATGGCGTTTCCCATGCTGGCGCTTTGGACGGGCATGCCGATCCGCGACGCGCGGCATCGCGAGATCCGCCGCTGGGTCGCGGCCGCGATGGCGATATTGCTAATTCCGATGCTCCTCGTCACCGGCTCCCGCGCGGGGCTGGCGCTCGGCCTCGTCGGCCTCGGCTTCGCATGGCTGCAACTCAGGGCGAGCAGCCGCGCCGACGGCGCACGCGGACGATATGGCCTGATGATGAAGGCCATCCCCGTCCTCGCCGCGATCCTGGCCGCCGTGGCGGCGATCGTCCTGTCCAGGGCCTTGGCGGTGGATCGCTTCTTCGCGACTCCCTTCTCGGACGATGCCCGCGCCACGTTCTTGCCGGTCTTGCTGCAAATGGCGAAGGACTTCTTCCCGCTCGGTTCGGGTTTCGGCTCCTTCGATCCCCTGTTCCGGGCCTATGAACCGTTCGAGCTGCTGCGGACCAGCTATATGAACCATGCCCACAACGATTTGCTGGAGCTGGTCATCACGGGCGGCCTGCCCGCGCTCGTGCCGCTGGTTCTTTTCATCGGCTGGACGCTCCGCCGCGCCGCGCCGGTTTTCCGCGCCTGCAGCGCATCGCGCCGGGAAGGGTTCGCGCGGCTGGCGCTGGCCATGATCGTCATCATACTGGGCAGCAGCCTGGTCGACTATCCGCTGCGGACGCCGCTGCTCGCGGCGCTTTTCGCCCTGGCCTGCGGCTGGCTGGGCAATTTCGAATCCGGCGCAGCCCAGCGCGAAGCCGGAACGGAAGACATGAAAAATGCTTTACCAGGTTGAACTTTCCTGTCTAATGCCCGTTCGCCGTCCAGCCGTGAACGTGGCATATCCGGCGCCAGAGAATCCCGGCATAGTGCGGAAGGACCGAGGGACATTCCCATGAGATATTTGGCGCTGTTGTGCAGCATCGTGCTCGCGGGTTGCGCTGCGCCGCGCATGGCCGACAACGGGGAAGTCACGGTCGTCTCCGCCCAGGCTCTCCCGGCTCCCACCGAGGCCGACGTCGTCGGTGCCGGCCGCACCCACCTGATCGGCCCGTTCGACCGGCTGGTGGTCGAGGTCTTCGGCATCAACGAGCTCAGCCGCGCGATTCAGGTCGATGCCGGCGGGAATGTTTCCCTTCCGCTCGCGGGATCGATCGAAGCCCGCGGCATGACGCCGCAGCAGCTTGCCGCCGCGGTGACCGAAAGGCTGCGCGCGGCGCATGTGCGCGACCCGCTGGTCACGGTGAACGTCACCGAGACGGTCAGCCAGGTCGTGACCGTGGACGGCGAGGTCGAGACGCCGGGCATCTATCCGGTCACCGGCCGGATGACGCTGATGCGCGCCGTCGCCCGTGCTCAGGGCGCCAGCCAGTTCGCGCGGACCAGCCATGTCGTGGTGTTCCGCACGGTGGACAGCGAGCCTCTGGCCGCGCTCTACGATTTGAGGGCGATCAGGCTCGGCGCCTATCAGGATCCCGAAATCTTCCCCAATGACGTCGTCTATGTCGGGGAATCGCAGGCGCGGCGCCTGTTTCCCCAGATTCTACAGGCTGGAGGCCTGATCATGACCCCGCTGATCACAGCCCTTCGCCGCTAGCGACGGCTGGAGCTTTCGGGACAGGTTCGATTGAAGGATTCCATGAACGATCTCGGCTTGAATCGCGCGCAGATGCCTGAACAGCGAGGCCTGCTGTTCGAAAATGCGCGCCTGGACTCGGCGGCCCCGCGGTCCGCGCCGCCGCTCGTCCTGCTCGCCCTGCGCATCGCCAAGCGCTGGAAATGGCTGATCCTGGGCGCGATCGCCGTGAGTGTCGCCCTGGGGCTGCTCGTGACCCTCCTGATGACTCCGCTCTACACGGCGGCGGCGACGCTCGAGATCCAGCGGGAAAGCTACCGGATCGTCCAGGTCGAGGGCGTCGAGCCGGAGGCCAGCTCGGTCGACACCGAATTCTACCAGACCCAATATGGCTTGCTCCGGGCTCGCACGCTGGCCGAGCGGGTCGCCGAGGATCTGCGCCTGCATGACGATGCCGATTTCTTCGGCATGTATGGCGAGAGCGAGGCGGAGGCGGAATTGCGGGGTGATCCGTCCGTCGCGGCGGCGCCCGCGGCGCGGCAGCGGCGACTTCGTCGCGCCGGTGAGATTCTGCTCGACAATGTCGGTGTCTCGCCGATCCGCCTGTCGCGCCTCGTGGGTGTTTCCTTCACCAGCCCCGATCCGGCGCTGTCGGCGCGGATCACCAATGCCTGGACCCGGCACTTCATCGAGTTGAACCTGGCGCGGAGGTTCGAGGCGACCTCTTATGCGCGGCGCTTCCTGGAGGAGCGGCTGGAGCAGTTGCGCCAGCGTCTGGAGGAATCTGAAAGAACCCTCGTCGCTTATGCTTCGCGACAGGGCATCGTGAACCTGCCGACGAGCACGGTCACTGCCGATGGCGGGACGTCGAGCACGGCCGAACGGCCGCTGCTGGCCGAGGATCTGGCGACGCTGAACCGGGAGCTCAATCAGGCGACCGCCGAACGGGTGGCCGCGCAAAGCCGGATCAGGACGGCCGGGGGCGCGACCGCCGAGGCACTTCAGAACTCCGGGATCTCGCAAATGCGTTCGCGCCGGGCGGAGCTTGCGGCCGAACATGCGCGGATGCTCACGCAGTTCGAGGCCGAATATCCGCCCGCCGTCGCCCTCGCCAACCAGATCCGGGAGCTCGACAATTCGATCGCGCAGGAGGAGCAGCGCGTTTCCAACACGCTTCAGGCGACCTACCAGTCCGCCTTGCAGCGGGAGGCAGATCTTCGCGGCCGCGTCGACAGGCTGAGGGGCGAACTGCTCGACCTGCGCGGCCGCACCATCCAGTACAATATCTACCAGCGCGAGGTGGACACCAACCGCCAGCTCTATGACGGCCTCCTGCAACGCTACAAGGAAATCGGCGTCGCCGGCGGCGTCGGCGTGAACAACGTGTCGATCGTCGATGCCGCCCAGGCTCCGCAAAGGCCGTCGAGCCCGCGGCTGCTGCTCAACATCCTGCTCGCCCTGCTGGCGGGCGGCGTGATCGGCGTGGGTCTCGCGCTGGCGCTGGAGCAGATCGACGAGGCGATCTCGGACCCGACCGATGTCGAGAACGCGCTCGGCCTGCCGCTGCTGGGCACCGTGCCGAAGGTCGGCGCCGAGCGGCCGGAAGACGAGCTGGAGGATCCGAAATCGCCCCTTGTGGAGGCCTATCTTTCGACCCAGACCAGCCTGGCCTTCACGACGGATCACGGCGTGCCCCGCAGCCTGACCGTCACCAGCACCCGTCCGGCGGAAGGGAAGACGACCACCAGCTATGCGCTCGCCCGGTCGCTCGCCCGGACCGGCCGCAGCGTGGTGCTGATCGACGCCGATATGCGCTCGCCCTCACTGCACCATGTCTTCGACATCAAGAACAGCAAGGGCCTCAGCAATTATCTGTCGGGCGATGCCGATATCCCGGCCATGATTCATCGCGATCTGGCGAACGGCATCGCGCTGATCCCCGCCGGGCCGCTTCCGCCCAACGCCGCCGAACTGCTGACCGGCGACCGGCTGCGTCACATGATCCAGGAACTGACCGCGGCGTTCGATCATGTGATTCTCGACGTGCCGCCGGTCATGGGTCTCGCCGACACCCCGCTGATCGCCAGCCAGGTCGAGGGCACGATCTTCGTGATCCAGTCCCATGCCACGCGCTCGAGCATGGCGCGCGTCGCGATCGATCGCCTGAATGACGCGCAGGCCAAGGTGCTCGGCGTCGTGCTGACCAAGTTCGAGACGCGGCGTGCGCATTACGGCTACGGCTACGATTACGGCTACGGCTATGGCGAAGGCGCGAAGAGCTCGGCCTGACCGTTTGAACCGCAAGCATGGTTTGCGGCGGTGGCCCGGAGCATGGCCCGTCTTGCGCGCGCTTGCGATCGTTGGTGTCGCGGGCGTAACGACCCTGACGGTCTTCAACCTGTCCGCCGCCGGCGCCTGGCAGTCCGCCGATCCGCGCCAGGCGATCGCGCGCGCGCCATGGGATGCGGGCGTCAATGCGAACATGTCCGCGCTGCTGCTCTCCGTCGGGCGGACAGGCGAAGCGCGGCTGCTGGCCGAAGCGGCGCTCGGGCGCGAGCCGGTCAACGTCGTCGCGTTGCGCACGCTCGGCAGAATCGCCGATGAGGAAGGCGAGCAGGATCGGGCGCTGTTGTTGATCGAGCGGGCGCAGCGCCTGTCGCGCCGCGATCAGCCCACCCAATTGTGGCTTATCAGCCGCGACCTGCGAAACGCGGAATTCGCCGGAGCGATCAGGAATTTCGACATCGCGCTTCGCACGTCCGGGCGCAGTTGGGGAAGTCTGCTTCCCCTGCTCGCCGGCGCCACGGCGGATTCGCGCATTCTCGCCCCGCTCCTCGACCAACTGGAGCAAGAGCCGCGGTGGAAGGTCAATTTCCTCCAGACGCTGGCGACAACCGGACCGCGGCTGGACCACGCCGTCGCGCTCAGCCGCGGGCGGCTCGATCCGGCTGTGCCGCGCGAGAGGGCTGTGATCGATCGCCTGCTGGCGCGCCTGACCCAGGCCCGGGAGTTCGACCTGGCCTGGCAGCTTCATCGCGAGCTGAGCGCGGATCTTCAGGTCGAGGCGGGCAATGTGCGCGACGGCGGGTTTGAGGCCATATCCGGTTTCGGGCCTTTCGACTGGATGGTCGCGACCGGATCCGACCTGGCGGCCATGCGGCAGGCGCGCCCCGACGGCGAGGGGCACGCGCTCGGGCTGGTCGCGTACAACAACCGGACGGGCGAGGTCGCCCGGCAATTGCTGCGCCTTTCGCCGGGGCGTTACCGGCTGGAGCTGGAGATGGGGGCGATTCCCGCCACGCCCTTCGAGCGTCCCACGCTTCGGCTGGCCTGCGCCGAGGCTCAGGACGGCGGCGATTTTCTTTCGTTCAGGCCGGAAGATGCGGGTGAGGAGGCGCGGCGGGTCGGGGGCGTCTTCACGGTGCCGGCCGGCTGCCGGTGGCAATGGCTGCTGATCAGCATCGCCGGCGGCGACGGGGCGGCGCGCGACGACACGCCGTGGATCGACAACATAGCGATAGAAAGCATCTCTTGACCCATTCCACCGACATCCCCCCTCCCGCGGACGTGAAAGTCCTGACCGTCTTCGGCACGCGGCCCGAGGCGATCAAGATGGCGCCGGTCGTCAAGCGGCTGGCACGAGCGCCGGGCATCGACGCGCGCACCTGCGTGACCGCGCAGCACCGCGAAATGCTGGACCAGGTGCTGGCGCTCTTCGACATCGTGCCGGACCATGATCTCGATCTGATGCGGCCCGGCCAGGATCTCACCGACATCACCGCGAACGTGCTGGCCGGGCTGCGGCCGGTGCTGGCCGACTTCCGGCCCGACCTCGTGCTCGTCCACGGCGACACCACGACCACGCTGGCCGCCTCGCTCGCCGCTTATTACCACCGCATCCCGGTCGGCCATGTCGAGGCGGGCCTGCGGACCGGCAACATCCTGTCGCCCTGGCCGGAGGAGGTGAACCGCAGGGTGGCGGGCGTCGTCACGCGCCTCCATTTCGCGCCCACCGAACGATCGCGCGCGAACCTGCTGGCGGAGAATGTGCCGGCCGATCGGATTCACGTCACGGGCAACACCGTCATCGACGCGCTGCGGGAGGTCGCCGCGCGGATCGAGGCGGACGCGGCCTTGCGGGCGGAGCTGGCCGGCCGGTTCGGCCTGGACGACGGGCGCCGCCTGATCCTCGTCACCGGCCACCGGCGCGAGAGCTTCGGCGGCGGCTTCGAGCGGATCTGCGCGGCGCTGGCGCGCATCGCGGCGCGGCCGGACGTGGAGATCGTCTATCCCGTCCATCTCAATCCCAATGTGAAGGGGCCGGTGGAGCGGCTTCTCGGGCATCTGCCCAATGTCCGCCTGATCGCGCCGCAGGATTACCTCCCCTTCGTCTACCTGATGCACCGCGCGACCCTGATCCTGACCGATTCGGGCGGCGTGCAAGAGGAGGCGCCGTCGCTCGGCAAGCCCGTGCTGGTGATGCGCGACACGACCGAGCGGCCGGAGGCGGTGCAGGCCGGCACGGTCGAGCTGGTCGGCACGGACGAGGAGAAGATCGTAGGCGGCGCCACCCGCCTGCTCGACGATCGCGCCGCCTACGAGGCGATGAGCTTCGCCCACAACCCCTATGGCGACGGGCAGGCGGCGGAGCGGATCGAATCCGCCATCCGCGCCTGGGCCGCCGCGGGATGTCCCCCCAGCTGAAAGATGTGTCATGAGTTCTGAGTTCACCAAGATCTGCGTGGTCGGCCTGGGCTATATCGGGCTGCCGACGGCGGCGATGTTCGCCTCACGCAAGATCCACGTCATCGGCGTGGACGTGAATCGGAAGGCCGTGGACACGATCAATCGCGGCGAGGCCCATATCGTCGAGCCCGATCTCGACCTCGCCGTCCAGTCCGCGGTGCAGCAGGGCTATCTGCGCGCCACGATGGCGCCGGAGCCGGCCGAAGCCTTCCTGATCGCGGTGCCGACGCCGTTCCGGGGTGACGGCCACGAGCCCGATCTCAGCTATATCGAGGCGGCGAGCCGCGCGGTCGCGCCGGTGCTGGCGCCGGGCAATCTGGTGGTCCTGGAATCGACCTCGCCGGTCGGCGCGACCGAGCAGATGGCGGCCTGGCTCGCCGAGGCCCGGCCGGATCTCACCTTTCCGCAAGGCCATGGCGAGCAATCCGACATCCGGATCGCCCATTGCCCCGAACGGGTGCTGCCCGGCAAGGTGATCCGCGAGCTGGTCGCGAACGACCGCGTGATCGGCGGGCTGACTGCGCGCTGCTCGCGGGAGGCGACAAACCTGTATCGCGCCTTCGTGGAGGGCGAGTGCATCGTCACCGACGCGCGCACGGCGGAGATGGCGAAGCTGACCGAGAACAGCTTCCGCGACGTCAACATCGCCTTCGCCAACGAATTGTCGGTGATCTGCGACAGGCTGGACATCGACGTGTGGGAGCTGATCGCGCTGGCCAACCGCCATCCGCGCGTGAACATCTTGCAGCCCGGCCCCGGCGTGGGCGGGCATTGCATCGCGGTGGACCCGTGGTTCATCGTCTCGAAGACGCCGGAGGAGGCGCGGCTGATCCGCACCGCGCGCGAGGTGAACGATGCGAAGCCGCATTGGGTGCTGGGCAAGATCGCGGAGGCGGCTGCGCGGCATGTGGCCGCCAATCCCGGCCGGAGCGCGGCGGACGTGACGATCGCGTGCTATGGCCTGGCGTTCAAACCGGATATCGACGATCTCAGGGAGAGCCCGGCGCTGGAGATCGTGAAGGCACTGACCGCAAGCCATCCGGGCCGCGTCCTGGCGGTGGAGCCGAACATAGAGGCGCTTCCCGAGGGTCTGGGCAAGGCCGAGCTGCGGACCGCCGCGCAGGCGCGCGAGGAGGGGGACATCCACGTCATGCTTGTGGGGCACCGCCAATTCCGCGAGTCTCCGCCGCCGCCCGGCGCCGTCATCGGCGCGACGAATGTCTGGGCGTCGACGCAATGAGCGCCGGGCGCGCATGTCCGGGCATATGGCGGCCCGCAATCCGCCTCAAGGCAGGACGATGAGACAGGCCGGCATGGGAGAGAGCGCGCGCCTGTCGCGGCCTCAAAGCGGGCTCCTGTTCGACAAGGTCGTCGGCGTGCTCACGCCGCTCTGCGTCTACATCGAACCCGGCAGCGAGATACTCCTTACCAACCGGGCTCTCGCCGAGGATGTGCTTGCCTTTCCTCTTTCGATCGTGCTCACGCCATTTCTGATCGGCTATTTATTCAAGTCCGAATTTTCAATCGCGGTAAAGCGAAGCCTCACCTTATCCCTTCTTATATTACCTTTCATCGTTCTTTGCCTCGGCCTGGGGATGTACGGAGCGGCGACCCGATATACGGAATCCCTCCTGTTCGCAGGAGCATGGATACTCCCTTTTCTTTGGGTGCCGTATTTCATAACGATCGTAAACTCGGAGAGATTCGCGACATTCTGCCGATATTTCGTCGTCGGGGCCACGATAAACCTGTTATGGTATTTCATACCCGCCGTTCTTGAACTCTTGCTATATGGATCGCTGCAAGACGGGGGGCGTCTGACCCAAAATCTGATCTTCCCCGGCCAATATCAGATTGCCGTTTATGTTCCAACGGTCACCGCGCTATCGGCAGCCTTCATAAATGCCTTATGGATATCCGGTCGGATATCCATATCTAGAATTTATATTATTTCATTCAATATATTATCTCTCCTCACCCTATTCTCACTCTCATCGAGAGAAGGGGTTCTGGTATATTTCGCAACGAACATACTTTTACTCAGTACGAAAAGCTACAAGGCGATCATCGCCGTCTCGTCAGCTCTGTTGATAGCTTCCGTTGGGATATATGCCGGCAGCTCGAATGTCCTTCAGGACTTTGAGCAGTCGGAGTTCCGGATATTCCAGCGCATCGCAAAGCTTCAGGAGGAAGACGCGCGATACGGGGGTCGGGACGAGATGATAAGGGAGGCCTTGAGCGTCTTTTCCGAGCGCCCGATTTTCGGGTCCATGCTTACCCCGCCCAACGATCTGATATTTGGCCTGGGACTGAGGGCGCCTTCCGCGCACAATATGTATATAGATACATTTGTATGGACCGGCGCGCTGATCGGCTCAATATACCTGCTGATTTTTATCGTCTTGGCAGCCAACCTGGTGAAGGCCTTCCTCCAAAGGGACAATGACCGCCTCATCAAGATGATATCCGCAATATCGTTGGTATTCTTGCTCGTAAGCAATAATGTAAACGTCCCGATGAGGCAGCCTGTCATTGCGCCTCTGGCGGGACTCCTGATTGCGATAAGCATCTTCATATCGATGACGGTCATGGCAAGACCTAAACGATGATGATGAATCGGCAATTTCTGCACTACATCGTTGGGGCGCTGGCGCCGTTCATCATCGCTATATCGTTTACTCCATTCATAGTAAGAAATCTGAACGACACGGATCTCTACTATGCCAGTATCGCTATCATGTTCAATGCGATGCTGGGCCTGTTCGACGCGTTCCGGCCGATCCTCGTCCGGCAGCTGGCGCGTTCAAATCCTCCAGCCGACCCCCGTGTAATATTCTCCACGGTCGTTCCCATATCGTTTTTGATATGCTTGGTTTTCTTCGGGCTATCCTTGCTCTTTATAAGAGAGTTCAGCATCGAATTAATCATTTCCTTTACGGCTGCGACGTTCGTATTCTTGATAGCGTCACCCCTATGGGCGCAGCTGGACGCAACGGGATCTCAGGGAACGGCCTACTTGATTAGATCTCTGTCCGTATCCTCCATTTATATTTTGATCGCCTGCGTTCCTGCCATACTCCCATCCAGTATAATTCCTTGGACAGTATTGGTGGTTAATGCCACATCATTCATATTAATGATGCTCCTTTCAAGGAGATTATTTGAAATAGATGGCTTCAAGGTAATGGTCAGTATCAAGGAGGTCTTCTACGTTCTTTTCCAGAATATGATAAAAGTGGTAGTTGATTATACAGATCGTATCGCCTCTTCCAAATTTCTTTCTCCTTCTGCCTCTTCGGGATATGTGATCATTGCCGATATACCGTCTCGAACGAATGTTATCTCGCAAATCTTGTCGGGGTATTTTTATCCGAAGATATGCAGGGATTCTCGCCATAACATTGCTTTTGCCCTGATAGGCGGGGCGCTGGCATTCTCGATGGCCTTGGCGGCGACATTGTTCTGGCTCTTTGGGGAGGGGTTATATAATCTGTATTATGGCGAGAGACTGTCTTCTTATTTCGGGCCATTTTGTGTATTACTTTTGACTGCATCAATGTATTCGGGCAGTTTCTTTTGCCAGTCATACCTGAGATCGATTGGAAAAGATGCCATATTGATCGTGTCTTTTCTTATACCCGCTATTATCGGTGCGTCAGTTTTATTGACTCATGGTATTTCTATATTTACAATATTAATATCTGTTGTGATTTTCAGATCAAGCACATTGATAATGATTGTGATGTCATATTTTTCAAATAAAAGCGGGGCTATATTTTTGTCCTTTATCCCATCATATTTCCTTGGACTGATCACATCGATATATATTATTTCCCAAATATGATCTGGATCAGAGATGAAATATTTTTTTGTGGTGTTAGTGGAGACTGTCTCGTGGATAGTTTTCTCTCTCCCCAGATTCCGTCTTCTTAATTATTTGAAGGCATGCTATCTGTCAGTTTTTTTCGGCGCGCGCGTCGGCCGGCGAGTTGTATTCTATCCGGGTATATGGATTTTCACCGGACGCCGGCTTGTGGTCGGAGACGATGTCGACTTTGCCTATGGCGTTCTGGTCACGTCGGATGGAGGCGTGACGATAGGCGACCGTACGCTGATCGGCTATGGCGCGCGAATCCTGTCGAGCAATCATCGGATACCTGAAAGGCCGTTGCGGATCTTTGATTCGGGGCATGAGAAGGCGCCGGTTGTCATCGGCCCGGATGTCTGGATAGGCGCGAACGCGATAGTGCTGCCGGGCGTTACCATCGGCGAAGGGGCGGTGGTCGCGGCGGGCAGCGTGGTGACAAAGGACGTGCCGGCGTGGACGATCGTCGGCGGCGTACCGGCAAAGGCAATCAGGCAAAGATCATGAAGCAAATCCTCCAGGACATGTCCTCCGGTACGACCGAGCTCGCCGAGTGCCCCGCGCCCGCGCTTCGGCCCGGGCATCTGCTCATCGAGACGAGCGCGTCGCTCATCTCCACCGGCACCGAGCGGATGCTGGTCGATTTCGGGCGGGCGGGCCTGCTCGCCAAGGCGCGCCAGCAGCCCGACAAGGTGGTGCAGGTGCTCGACAAGGTGCGCACCGACGGCCTGCTGACCACGATCGACGCCGTGCGCTCCAAGCTCGCCCAGCCGATCCCGCTCGGCTATTGCAATGTCGGCCGGGTGCGCGAGGCGGGCGGCGGCGTCACCGGCTACGGGCCGGGCGACCGCGTCGTCTCCAACGGCCCCCATGCCGACATGGTGTGCGTGCCGCGGAATCTGTGCGCCCGCATCCCGGACGGCGTGGACGACGAGGCGGCGGCCTTCACCGTCGTCGCCAGCATCGGCCTGCAAGGCATCCGGCTGGCCCGGCCCACGCTCGGCGAGGCGTTCGTCGTCACCGGCGCCGGGCTGATCGGGCTGCTCACTGTCCAGCTCCTGCGGGCGCAGGGCTGCCGCGTGCTCGCCATCGATCCCGATCCGGACAAGCTGGCGCTCGCGCGGGCCTTCGGCGCCGAGACCTGCGATCCGGGCGCCGGGGAAGACCCGGTGGCCGCCGGCATCGCCTTCAGCCGCGGCGCGGGCGTGGACGGCGTCATCATCACGGCATCGACCAAATCCTCCGATCCGGTGACGCAGGCCGCCCGCATGTCGCGCAAGCGCGGCCGCATCGTGCTCGTCGGCGTGACCGGGCTGGAGCTGAACCGCGCCGATTTCTACGAGAAGGAGCTGAGCTTCCAGGTCTCCTGCTCCTACGGCCCCGGCCGCTACGACCCGGCCTATGAAGAGGGCGGGCAGGATTATCCGATCGGCTTCGTGCGCTGGACCGAGCAGCGCAATTTCGAGGCGGTGCTGGACATGATGGCGGACGGGCGGCTGGACGTGGCGCCGCTCATCTCCCATCGCCACGACTTCGAGGACGCGCCCAGAGCCTATGAGACACTGGCCGGCGACAAGCGCGCGCTGGGCATCCTGCTCACCTACGGGCACGACGTGGCGCCGCGCGCCGCGCGCACGGTCGCGCTGGACCCGGCCGCGGCCGCCACCGCCACCGGGACGGGCACGAGCGGCAAGCCCGTCGTCGGCTTCATCGGGGCGGGCAATTACGCCTCGCGGATGCTCATCCCGGCCTTCCGCAAGAGCGGGGCGGAGCTGCGCGCGATCGCCTCCTCGGGCGGCGCGAGCGCCGTCGTTCACGGCCGGCGCGCCGGCTTCGGCCGGGCCACGTCCGACACCGCCGCGCTGCTCGCCGATCCCGCCATCGACACGGTGGCGATCGTCACGCGCCACGATAGCCACGCCCGCCTCGCCGCGGAGGCGCTCCGGGCCGGCAAGCATGTCTTCGTCGAAAAGCCGCTGGCCCTGACCCTGGACGAACTGGAGACGGTGCGCGCGGCCCATGCGGCGGCGGCGGACCGGCAGCTGATGGTCGGCTTCAATCGCCGCTTCGCGCCGCTGACGCAGACCATGAAGCGCCTGATCGCGCCGATCGGCGAGCCCAAGGCCTTCGTGATGACGATGAACGCCGGCGCCATCCCGGCGGACCACTGGACGCAGAACCCCGAAGTCGGCGGCGGGCGGATCATCGGCGAGGCCTGCCACCTCATCGATCTGATGCGCCATCTGGCCGGCGCGCCGATCGTCTCCGTGCAGGCGCGCCGGATGGGCGACAATCCCGCGATGGCGGTGGCCGAGGACAAGGCGGCGATCGTGCTGGGCTTCGCCGACGGATCGTTCGGCACCATCCACTATCTGGGCAATGGCGGCCCGTCCTTCCCCAAGGAGCGGATCGAGGTCTTCGTGGGCGGGCGCACCTTGCAGATCGACAATTTCCTGAAGCTGCGCGGCTTCAACTGGCCGGGCCTGCGCCGCCAGCGCCTCTGGCGGCAGGACAAGGGGCAGGCCGCCTGCGCCGCCGCCTTCCTGGGCGCGGTCGAAACCGGCGGCCCGGCCCCGATCCCGGCCGAGGAGTTGTTCGAGGTGGCGCGGGTGTCGATCGAGGCCGCGGACATCCTGCGCCAGCAGCGATGAACGGGCGCACGCGACTGCGGACATTGTGGGCGCTCGGCCCGCGCAACGTCGCGCGGGTCGCGCGTTATCGGCTTGCCCTGCGCGCCGGGCTGCATCCGGTCCAGCGCATTTCGGCCGATCCGCCGGACGGCCCCTTCTTCCGTCCGCGTGATCCGCGGCCGGGTCTGCCGCCGCCCAACCGGGCCTGGGACGACAGGCTCAACTGGTTCGGATGGCACAGCCGGCCCTTGCCGGACGGGGCGCCCGACTGGCATTTCAATCCCTTCGCCGAGGATCGCAGCGCCGATCGCGACAGCCCCTGGTGGCGCATCGGCGATTTCGGGACGGGTGACATCAAGGGTCTTTGGGAATTGTCGCGGTTCGACTGGCTGGTGGCGTACGCGACCGTCGCGGCCGGGGGCGATGCGGCGGCGCTCGACCGGCTGAACCGCTGGCTCGCCGACTGGTTCGCGAACAATCCGCCCTATCGCGGCGCGAACTGGAAATGCGGACAGGAAGCCTCGATCCGGGTGATGCACCTGCTGCTCGCGGCGATCGTGCTGGATCAGGACCGCGCGCCCGAACCCGGTCTGACGGCGGCGCTCGCCACCCATCTGGAGCGCATCGCGCCCACCATGGCCTATGCGATCGCGCAGCAGAACAATCACGGCACGTCCGAGGCGGCGGCCTTGTTCATCGGCGGCGATGCCCTCGCCCGCGCCGGCGATTCCCGGGGCGAAGGCTGGTCGCGCACGGGGCGGCGCTGGCTGGAGGAGCGGGCGCGGCACCTGATCGAGCCCGACGGCAGCTTCAGCCAATATTCGGTCACCTATCATCGCGTGGTCCTGGACAGCTACGCGCTGGCCGAAGCCTGGCGCCGCCGTCACGATCTGGCGCCCTTCTCGCCGGCGCTGCGCGCGCGGCTCGGCGCCGCGACGCGCTGGCTGGCCGCCTTCGTCGATCCGGCCGGCGGCGATGCCCCCAATATCGGCGCCAATGACGGCGCCCGGCTCCTCCCGCTCACCGACACCGGCTATCGCGATTTCCGCCCGTCGCTTCAGCTCGCGGCGGCCCTGTTCCTCGACGCGCGCGCGATTGCCGCGCCGGGGACATGGGATGATCCGTTGCGCTGGCTCGGTATCGATGCCCCCGCGACTCCCCTGCCGGCGCCGCGCAGCGAAAGCTTCGACGATGGCGGCTATCATGTGCTGCGCGCCGGGGGGACGGCCGCCTATCTGCGCTATCCGCGCTTCCGCTTCCGGCCGGGCCAGGCGGACGCGCTGCATCTCGATCTCTGGGCGGACGGGCGCAACTTGCTGCGCGATGCCGGCAGCTTCAGCTACAACGCGGCGGACGGCTCCGGCGATTATTTCAGCGGGACCGCCGCGCACAATACGGTCCAGTTCGACGGGCGCGATCAGATGCCGCGCCTCGGCCGCTTCCTGTTCGGCGACTGGCTGGCCGCCGAGGCCGTGGAGCCGGCGCGGGAGGATGGCGAGGGCGCCCGGGCGGCGGCCGGCTATACGGACCGATGGGGCGCCGTCCATCATCGCCGGGTTCGGCTGACCTCGCATGGCTTCGTCTGCGAGGACGAGATTTCGGGGCGCTTCGGCGAGGCGGTCCTGCGCTGGCGGCTGGCGCCGGGCGACTATCGGCTGGAGGGCGGGCGCCTGGAGAGCGATCATCTTTCCCTTGCCGTCGAGGCGCAAGGCGCGGTGCCGACGCTATCGCTGGTGCAAGCTCCGGAATCGCTCCACTATCTCATGAAGGCGGACATTCCGGTGCTCGAGATCAGGGTCGAAGGCCCGTGCCGGATCGTGACCGAAGGCCGGTTCTGACGTGCATATCCTCTATTTCCACCAGCATTTCTCCACTCCCAAGGGCGCGGCGGGAACGCGCTCCTACGAAATGGCGCGGCGGCTGATCGCCGAAGGCCATCGGGTAACGATGGTGTGCGGGAGCTATGCGCAGGGCACGACCGGCCTGTCCGGCCCGTTCCGGCGGGGGCGCCGCCGGGGCATGGTCGACGGGATCGACGTGATCGAGTTCGATCTGTCCTATTCGAACAGCCAGGGCTTCGCGCGGCGCAGCTTCATCTTCCTGAAATTCGCGCTCGCCTCGATCGCCGTCGCGCTGCGGACGCGATACGATGTCCTGTTCGCGACCACGACGCCGCTCACCGCCGGCCTGCCGGGAATCTTCGCCCGCTGGCTGCGGCGCAAGCCGTTCGTCTTCGAGGTCCGGGATCTCTGGCCGGAACTGCCGCGCGCGATGGGAGTCATCACGAACCCATTGGTGTTGGGCGCGATGTCGATGTTGGAATGGGCGTCCTATCGCTCGGCGCACCGCTGCATCGGGCTTGCGCCCGGGATCGTGGAGGGGATCGAGCGGCGCGGCGTCGCGCCCGATCGGATCGCGATGATCCCGAACGGCTGCGATCTCGGCATCTTCGGCTGCGATCCGGCGCCCTGGCGGCCCGAAGGCGTGGCCCCCGACGATCTGCTGGCGATCTTCACGGGCACGCACGGCGTCGCGAACGGGCTGGACGCGGTGCTCGACGCGGCGCGCGTGCTGCAACAGCGCGGCCGGGAGGACATCAAGCTGCTGCTGGTCGGCGACGGCAAGCTGAAACCGGCGCTCCAGGCCCGCGCCGCGCGGGAGGGCCTGCGCAACCTTCTCTTCCATCCGCCGGTCGACAAGGAAAGGCTGGCGGGCCTGATGGCGGGCGCCGATCTCGGCTTGCAGGTGCTCGCCAACATTCCGGCCTTCTATTACGGCACGTCGCCCAACAAATTCTTCGATTATCTGGCCGCGGGCCTGCCGGTGCTGAACAATTATCCCGGCTGGGTCGCGTCGCTCATCGCGGAGAATGGCTGCGGCTATGCGGTGCCGCCCGAAGACCCGGACGCCTTTGCGGACGTGCTGGAAAAGGCGGCGCGCGACCGGGCGGAGCTGGGCCGGATGTCGGAAAAAGCCCGCCAGCTCGCCGCCTCCGGCTTCGATCGCGCGCGGCTTTCGCGGCAATGGTGCGACTGGGTCACCGGCGCGGCCTGACGATCCGCGCCGGATTGCCGATGAGCTTCGAAGCGTCGAACGCGCCATGGCCACGGCCCACCGGATCAATCATGGACAGTGTAGAATTTTTCGAGGAAAACGCCGTTGCGGAAAATGTGCTGCATCATGGTCTCAACCGATCTCGAAATTCGGTAGTGCTGGGGTCTAGGATTATTGTGATGTCTATGCGTGGTCGGAAATGCAGCTGATCGGAATCTATGGAGCCAGCGGTTTCGGACGCGAGATCATGCCGATCGTGCGCCGGCGCTATGCCGAGACCGCCAGGATCGTCTTCATCGACGACGGCAATTCGCACGCGGGCACGACGGTCAACGGACACGAGGTGCTGTCTTACGAGTCATTTTTGCGCCAGCCCGAGACGGAAAAATCGGTCAGCATCGCCATTGCGGACGGACAAATTCGTGAGCGCCTTCATGAGAAATGCCTTGCCGACGCGATCCCGGCTTTAACGGTCGAAGCGGAAAATGCCGTCATCGGCGACAATTGCGTGCTGGGCGAAGGCGCGATTCTCTGCGGTTTCGTGCACCTGACCGCCGATTGCGTCATCGGCCGCTCTTTCCACGCGAACATCTATTCCTATGTCGCGCATGACTGCGTTCTGGGCGATTTCGTTACCTTCGCGCCGGGCGTCATGTGCAACGGCAACGTCCATATCGGCCACCATGCCTATATCGGGACCGGCGCGGTCATCAAACAAGGCCGCCCCGGCGCGCCGCTCACGATCGGCGCCGGCGCGGTCGTCGGGATGGGCGCGGTGGTGACGAAGGACGTGCCAGCCGGCGCCACCGTTATCGGCAACCCCGCCCGGATACTCCAGAAATAGCCCTTCGCCGCAAGCTCCGCGCGGGCGCTCAGCGCAGGCTGCGGACGGAGACGAAGGCTTCGGCCGCCGCGACCCCGATCTGGGAGCCGCGCCAGCCGGCCAGCGCGCGCAACGCCGTCTCGGATCGCGGCAGCGGCGCGGCCTGGGCCTGGCTCGCGAAGCAGCGCATGGCCTCGATCTTGCGCTCGAGATGCGCGCTGACGTCATACCAGACGTTCGGCAGGAATCCCTGCTCGACATAAGGGATGTTGAGATGGGTCTCGGACGGCACCTCGTAGCACAGAACCTCCCGGATCGCCCGCCCCGACTGAAGATAGGGGCGCCAGGCGATCGATGCCGCATGATGGATCTCGCGATGATCGCCATGGAGGTCCAGCGGAAAGGGCGCGAACAGCAGTTCGGGCTTCGCCGTCTCGATGATCCGGCCCACCGCGGCATTCACTTCGTGCCTGGGAAGATCGGGAAGCAGGACGGTCGGCAGGTCTTCCTTGATGACCTCCTTGACCCCCAGCACCGCCGCCGCACGCTCAAGCTCGGCGCGCACGGTGTCGAATGTTCGCCGTTCGAACAGCGGATGCGGGTCCGCGCCATGGCCCGTGACCAGGCCGATGAACACGTCGTGCCCTTCGTCGGCCAGGCGCGCCATGGTGCCGCCGCAGCCCAGCGTCTCATCATCGGCATGCGGCGCCAGAACGAGGATTCTCATGCCGGCGATCCTCCTGCGGGAGCCGTGGAAAAGAAGCGCGGCTGTCCGGTGATCGGCGCGCCGTCCGCGGTCTCATATTCGTCGATGCGCAGATAGGTGGAATCGCCGCACAGGACGACCGGCTTCCCGTCTTCAACGAAGACCACCTGGCCCGGCTGGGCGAAATGCCGGTTGGGCAGGCGCACCGGCTCGGCCCGCCAGACGGCCACCCGGCGTTTGCGGGTGTAGGTGAAGGCGCCCGGATAGGGCCGCGAGCAGGCGCGGACGAGCCGGTCTATCGCGGCCGCGTCCCGGGTCCAGTCGATCAGCCCGTCGTCCGGCCGGCGCACCGCGCAATAGCTGGCCAACGCCGCGTCCTGGGGTTCGGCGGACAGGTCTCCGGCCGCGAGCCGCAAAACCAGCGCGCCCATCATCCGGTCCAGCGCCGCAAGGTGCTTGTCGAGCAGGGTGGGGATCGTTTCGCGCGGACCCAGATCGAAGCTCTCCTGCGCCAGGATCGCGCCGCTGTCCACGCCCTCGTCGATCACGAAGAGGGAGGAGCCCGTCCGTTCGAGGCCGAGCAATATGGTCCAGGCCAGGGGCGCGCGGCCGCGATGCTCCGGCAAGGCGGTGGGATGGTATCCGATCGCGAAATGGCGCGCGGCGGCCTGGGCTTCCCGGCGGACGATCTGGGACCAGCCGATCACGAACAGGAAGTCCAGATCGAGATCGTGCAGACGGGCGACGAAATCCGGATCGTTGACGTCGTGGATATGCCGCACGGCGACCCGCGAATCCGCGATCCCGGCGAGATCGACATAATCCGAATGCCGCTTCGCCCCGGTTTGTGGATCGAATGTCCCGACGAGCAGCGGCGGATGTCCCGCCGCCTGCATCGCGCGGAGCGCCGTGGCGGTGCTACCGACCGCCCCGACCAGTGCCGTACGCATATTCAAGAGCCTTCCCGATCAACGTTTCATCGCGGCGTTCGCCGAATAGCACGACGCCCAGAGTCCGGACGAGGACGAGAATATCCGTCGCCGCCGAACATCTCTCGACATACAGGATGTCGATCGCGAACTTCTCGTCCGGGGCGAGCAGGGTGTTCCCGCTGACCTGCGCCAGCCCGGTGAGGCCGGGGCGCACGGCCTGGCGGCGCGCGGCGAGATCGCTGTCGGCGATGCTCGTCCACGGCAGCGGGCGCGGCCCCACGAAGGACAGATCCCCGATCAGGATATGCCAAAGTTCCGGCAGTTCATCGAGGCGGGTGCGCCGCAACAGCCTGCCGACCCGCGTCACGCGCGCCTCGTCGGGCAGGGGGACGCCGCGCGGATCGTTCATCGTCCGCATCGTCCGGAATTTCCGCATCTCGAATTCACGGCCATGGCGGCCGGCGCGTCGCTGGACGAACAGGACAGGCCGGCCCATCGACAGCCAGACGGCCGCCGCGACCAGCATCTGGAGAGGCAGCAGCAGGACGAGCAGCGCCAGGGCCAGGGCGATGTCGAACGCGCGCTTCGTCATGCCGCGCCCGACATCGCGCGGGCACGGGAAAAAGGCGGACTCATGCGGCGGCCTCTTCCATGACCTGGGCGAAGGTGTCGCAGATCCGCTGGACCGCTTCGTCGGTCAGCGTCGGGTGGGTCAGGAACATCAGGCTGGTCTCGCCGAGCTCACGGGCCACCGGCAACCGCTCCCGCGGCGCGAAGCCGGTGCCTTCGAATGCTTTTTCGAGATAGACTTCGGAGCAGCTTCCCTGAAACAGCGGCACGCCCCGCGCCGCGACTTCGGCGACGATGCGGTCCCGGTCCCATCCCGGGCGAAGCCCTTCCGGCCGGACATAGGCATAATAGCGATAGAAAGCGTGGACGTCGCCGGCCGGCGGCAGCGGGGCGCGCAGGGCATCGGGGAAGCGCCCGGCCACGTCGGCGAAGCGTAAAGCGTTGCGGGTGCGCGCCGCGGTCCAGTCCGGCAGGCGGCTCAGCTGGATACGGCCGATCGCCGCCTGCATTTCGAGCATGCGCCAGTTCGTGCCGAAGCTTTCGTGAAGCCAGCGGTACCCCGGCGGGTGCTCGCGCTCGTAGACCGCTGCCCAGCTCTTGCCGTGATCCTTGAACGACCACATGCGGGACCAGAGGTCGGGATCGCCGGTCGTCACCATGCCGCCTTCGCCGCCGGTCGAGATGATCTTGTCCTGACAGAAGGACCAGGCGCCGACCTCGCCGATCGTGCCGACCGGGCGGCCCTGCCAGCGCGAGCCATGGGCCTGCGCGCAATCCTCGATCACGGCGATGCCGCGGCCGCGCGCCAGCTCCATGATCGGCCCCATGTCGCAGGGCCAGCCCGCCAGGTGAACGGGGATGATCGCGCGGGTCCGGGGAGTGAGCACCGGCGCGATGCTGTCGGCGCCGATATTGCCGGACTCGCGGTCCACGTCGGCGAAGACCGGCGTAGCGCCGGCATTCACCACGCAGGAGACCGAGGCGATGAAGGTGCGGGGCGCGACGATCACCTCGTCCCCCGCGCCGATGCCGAGGCCTTTCAGGGCCAGGTCCAGCGCCACGGTGCCGTTCGCCAGGGCCACCGCATGGGGCGTTCCGGCCCAGGCCGCGAACTCCCGTTCGAACAGGCGGCCTTCCTGGCCGGTCCAGTAATTCACCCGGCCGCTGCGGAGGATTCGGAGCACGGACTCCTCTTCCTCGGGGCTGAAGACGGGCCAGGGCGGAAGGTCGGTATCAAGCATTCGATGTCCCGTAACAGGGCAAAAGCGGGCGTGCGGCGCGTCCTATCAAAGGAATGTACCGTTGCCCAGCATCGGCGGGCCGAGCGGCCGGGCGTTGAGCCGGAGCCGAAAACGGGCTAGCGTGCGCGCGATATGACGTGACGTCCGAGCCGTCGGCCGGACCCGTGCTCCCCGCCAGTGCTTTGCCGGGAGCGCGTCGAGGGAGGCGTTTGACGAGGATGAGCACGCTCATCGACAATCTGATCGTGCCGGTCCTGGCGCTGCCGCGTGCCGCGAAGCGCACGATCGCGCTGGCGGTGGACGCCGGCCTCTGCATCCTCACGGTCTGGTTGGCCTTCTACTTGCGGGTGGGTGAATTCGTCGCCCTTTCCGACGCGGGCTGGCCGGCCGCTTTTGCGTCGCTCATCGCCCTGCCCGTCTTCGCCGCCATGGGCCTTTACCGCACCGTCTTCCGCTATGTGAGCTGGGAAGCCTTCGCCAGCATCACGCAGGCCGTGATCGTCTACGGGGTCATCTATTCCGCCATCTTCACCGCGTTCGGCATCGACGGCGTGCCGCGGACCGTGGGCATCATTCAGCCGATCCTGCTGTTCGTCGCCGTCGCCAGCTCGCGGGCGTTCGGGCGCTACTGGCTCGGCGGGCGTTATCGCGATCTGCTGCGTCGCCACGAGCGGCGGCGTGTCCTGATCTACGGCGCGGGCTCGGCCGGGATGCAGCTTACCGCGGCGCTCGCGGACAGCCCGGACATGCGGGTCGTGGGCCTGATCGACGACAATGAGGATCTGCAAGGCGGAGTCGTCGCGGGCATGAGGGTCTGGTCCTCCGGCGGGCTTGCCGACACGGTGGATCATCTTCAGGTCGACGAGATCCTGCTTGCCATCCCCGCCATGTCCCGCAGACGGCGCAATGAAGTGCTGAAGCTCGTCAGCTCCCTCGGGATTTCGATTCGGACGCTGCCCAGCCTGCTCGACCTCGCGCAGGGCCGGGTGACGGTGAACGATCTGCGGCCGCTCGAGATCGACGACCTGCTGGGCCGCGACGTCATCGCGCCGAACGTGTCGCTGCTGGAACGGGGTATACGCGGCAAGACGGTGCTGGTCACGGGCGCGGGGGGCTCGATCGGCAGCGAGCTTTCCCGTCAGATATTCGCCCTGGAGCCGACGCGGCTGCTGCTCGTCGAAACGAGCGAATATGCCCTTTACGCAATTCATCGGGAGCTTGCGAAGGGGATCGGCGAGGCGCGCGCGTCCGCCGTCGAGATCGTGCCGTTGCTGGCCTCGGTCTGCGACGAGAAGCGGATGGCCAGGATTTTCGCCACCTGGCGCCCCGACACGGTCTTTCACGCCGCCGCCTACAAGCATGTCCCGCTGGTCGAGCAGAATATCTGCGAAGGCGTCCGCAACAACCTGCTCGGCACCTGGGTGTGCGGGCAGGCCGCGATCGACCATGGGGTCTCCAGCTTCGTGCTGGTGAGCACCGACAAGGCCGTGCGCCCGACCAATGTGATGGGCGTCAGCAAGCGCCTTGCCGAAATGGTGCTTCAGGCGCTTGCGGCGGAGCGGCCCGGGACATGCTTTTCGATGGTGCGTTTCGGCAATGTGCTGGGATCGAGCGGCTCGGTGGTTCCGCTGTTCAGGCAGCAGATCGCGGCGGGCGGCCCGCTGACCGTCACGCATCGCGAGATCACCCGCTATTTCATGACCATTCCCGAAGCCGCGCAGCTCGTTCTCCAGGCCGGGGCCATGGCCAAGGGGGGCGAAGTCTTCGTGCTCGACATGGGCGAGCCGGTCAGGGTGATCGACCTTGCGTGCAGGATGGTCGAGCTTGCCGGGCTCAAGGTCCGCAACGAGCAGAATCCCGACGGCGATATCGAGATCACCTTCACGGGGCTCAGGCCCGGGGAAAAGCTCTATGAGGAGCTGCTCATCGGCGACAATCCGGTCGCGACGACGCATCCGCGCATCATGATGGCCAATGAGGCCTTTCTGCCGCTCGAGATCCTGGCGCCAAAGATCACCGGGATCCAGAAAACGCTGATGGACCAGGATGTCGGGCGTCTGTTCGGGTTTTTCGATGAACTCGTGCCCGAATACCGGCCGTCGTCCCCGATCGTCGACGCGCTTCATGCCGCGCGCGGCGCGGAGGGCGGCGATCCGAAGCGCCTTGCGAAACCGGCATTGTTCGAGGCGCCGCCGGCGCATGCGAACCGGGGCCGCGTCGGGAATTGACGGCGCGCGCGCTTATCGCGCGCCGTAATCGCGGAACCAGTCGACGAAGCCGGGGATTCCCGTGTCGAGCGGGGTGGACGGCGCGAAGCCCAGATCGCGACGGATCGCCGAGATGTCGGCATAGGTTTCGGGAACGTCGCCGGGCTGCATGGGCAGCAGGTCCAGGACGGCCTTCCGGCCGCACGCCTCCTCGAGCAGCGAGATCATCCGCGTCAGCTCTTCCGAACGGCTGTTGCCGATATTGTAGAGACGGTGCGGGGCGACGCTGCCGCCCGCCTTCGGCAGGCCGTCATCGGGCGGCGGGCTGTCGAGGCTGGCGATGACGCCGGCGGCGATATCGTCGATATAGGTGAAATCGCGGCGCATCTTCCCGTGATTGAAGACGGGGATGGGCTCGCCGGCCAGAATCTTCCGCGCGAAGATCCACATCGCCATGTCGGGCCGACCCCAGGGGCCGTAGACGGTGAAGAAGCGCAGCCCGGTCATCGGCACGCGATAGAGATGCGCATAGCTCTCGCTGATCAGTTCGTCCGAACGCTTGGTCGCCGCATAGAGCGAGACGGGATGGTCGGTGCGATCCTCCACGCGGAAGGGCAGGCGCGTGTTCCCGCCATAGACGGAGGACGACGAGGCATAGACGAAATGGCGCACGCCGCGGTGGCGGGCCAGCTCGATCATGTTGAGATGGCCGACGAGATTGGCGGACACATAGGCGCGCGGATTGTCGATCGAGTAGCGCACGCCGGCCTGCGCGCCGAGATGGACGATGCGGTCGAACGCGGCCGACCCCAGCGCCGCGTCGAGCGCGGCATCGTCGGCGAAGTCGAGCTTGTGGAACGTGAAATCGGCGCCGAGCCCGCCGAGCTGCGCCAGCCGGTCTTCCTTGAGCTTCGGATCGTAATAGGGATTGAGATTGTCGATCCCGATCACGCGCTCGCCCCGCTCAAGCAGCCGCCGGGCGACGTGATAGCCGATGAAGCCGGCCGCGCCGGTCACGATTACGGTCATGCGTCGCGCCTCGTCAGGGAACCCAGTGATCCATCCCTACCGGCAAATCCCGGCCGCGCCAGAGGCCATGGAGATCGGCGATCAGGGCATCGCCGCGCGCCAAAGCGGCGACGTCCGCGATCTTCATGGCGCGGCAGGACCGATGCGGCACCGCGATCAGGACCACGTCGAACGGCCCTTCCGGCATTTCGCGTTCGAGCGCGATGCCGTATTCGCGTTCGGCCGCCGCCGGATCGGCGAGCGGGTCATGGACGGCGACCTGGTGCCCCAGCCATTCCAGCCGCCGCACGACATCGACCACTTTCGAATTGCGCAGGTCCGGCACGTCGGGCTTGAAGGTGAGGCCGAGCACGAGAACCTTGCCGGTCCTGCTCTTGCGGCGGCTGTGGATCGTATCGGCGATCCAGATGCCCATGCCGTCGTTGATCGCGCGGCCGGCGAGGATCACGCGCGGCAGGTGGCCGACGCTCTGCGCGCAATGGCTGAGATAATAGGGGTCCACGCCGATGCAGTGGCCGCCGACCAGGCCGGGACGAAAGGGCAGGAAGTTCCACTTCGTCCCCGCCGCCTCCAGCACGTCGAGCGCCGAGATGCCGAGCTTGCCGAAAATCTGGGTGATCTCGTTCATGAAGGCGATGTTGATGTCGCGCTGGGCGTTCTCGATCACCTTGGCCGCCTCGGCGGTGCGGATCGAGGCGGCGCGGAACGCGCCGGCCTCGGTGATCCGGCCGTAAATGTCGGCGATGCGGTCGGTCACGGCGGCGTTCTCGCCGGCCACGACCTTCACGATTCTGTCCACGCTGTGCTCGCGGTCGCCCGGATTGATCCGCTCGGGCGAGTAGGCAAGGAAGAAATCCTCGCCGCGCCTGAGGCCGGAGGCGCGCTCGATCTCGGGGCCGCATATGTCCTCGGTCACGCCCGGCCAGACCGTGCTTTCGAAGACGATGATCGGCTTCCGCGCGCCGTCGAGCAGGCGCGCGACCGACCGTGTGGCGGAAAGCAGGGGGCCGAGGTCCGGGCGATTGGCGTCGTCGACCGGCGTCGGCGCGGTGACGATATAGACGTCGCGGCCGCGCGCGGGCTCCGGGTCCGCGCTCATCGCCAGTTTCGATTCCGCGAGCGCCGCCGGCGCGATCTCGCCGGTGCGGTCATGCCCCTCCCGCAGCTCCGCGATCCGGCCGGCGTCGATGTCGAGGCCGACGGTGCGGAAGTGGCGGGCGAGCGCGACGGCGAGCGGCAGGCCGACATAGCCGAGGCCGATCACGGCGATCGACGCGGCGGCGCGCTCCCGACCGGGAAGAAGATCGCCGCCGGCGAGCGGGTCGATCGGATCGCGGGGTCGGGCGGCGGGAATGTCCATGCGCGGCCTTATGCCGCGCGCAAGTTAAAAAAATAGCGGCCCGAAGGCCGCTATTTTCTTTCGTGCCTGTCGGCGCGACTACGGGCTGGTGGGCGCGTCGTCGCCACCGCTGGTGATGGCGATGATGCCGCCGATCACGGCAAGGATCGCGAGCAGCGGGATGAACCAGCCGCCGTTGACCGCATTGGCCGAATCCATGTCCGCGCCAGCGCGCGCTTCCGCGACCGGGGAGGCAGACGTGGCGGTCTGCGCCAGAACCGGCGTGCCGGCCATCGAGACCGCGAGCATCGCCACCATTGATGCCTTCTTGAAACTCATTTCAAACTCCCTGTTGAGCTGGCGGAAGCGGAAGTGCCACAGCGCCTTTGCGATGACAACCCCCAAACTACGCTTTTTGGCCAGCCCCCCTCTGCACTGTTGCCGGTTTGCAAGGCATTCCGGCGGGGAAACGAACGGGATCGCCCAAGTAACGCGCGCCGGTCTTTGGTCGAAAGTGATTAACTGTTCATTAATCGCGCGCTTGATGAAGGTGACGATCAATCTCTTGGGACGTGAAATCTTGAGCGCCTCCTTTCCGGGCCGATTCGCGCTTGCTGTCGCTCTTCTCATGGCGGTCTTCGCCGTGCCCGCGACCGGGCAGACCGATTCGCGGGCCGAATCCCTGTCGGCGATGCGCGACCTGGACGCGCGGGTCGCGACGATCGGCCATCGGCTCGCGGTGTCGGGCGCCGATCTGTGCGGCGACCGGGTCTGGCTGCCCGGCATCGCGCTGCACGATCTGTCGCAATATGGCGCCGCCTATCGCGCCACCGCGATCCGGGCATTCGGGCTCGACGCCGGTCCCGGCGTGCTGGCGCTGGCCGGGGGCGGCCCGGCCGAACAAGCGGGGCTGCGGCGCGACGACATCATCGTCGATCTCGATGGCGCGGCATTGCCGGGCGGCGAGGAGGCCGGGACGCGCACCTTCGAGCGCATGGAGGCGATCCTCGACGCGCTCGACGCCGCCTTCGCCGACGGCGCCGCCATGATCGGGATCATGCGTGGGGGGCAGGCGCTCCGGATCGAGGTGCGCGGCGCGCGCGGCTGCGCCTCGCGCTTCCAGCTCATTCCCTCGCGGCAGCTCAATGCGCTGGCGGACGGGCGCTACGTCCAGGTCACGACGGCGATCGGCGACTATGTCGGATCGGACGACGAGCTCGCCGCCGTCCTCGCCCACGAACTCGCTCATAATATCCTGCGCCACCGCGCGCGGCTCGACGCGGCCGGCGTCCAGCGCGGCGTGCTCGGCAATTTCGGCCGCAACGCCCGGCTGATCCGGGAGACCGAGGAGGAGGCGGACCGCTTCGGCGTCTATCTGCTCGATCGCGCCGGCTACGATCTCGACGCCGCGCTGGCCTTCTGGGAGCGATTCGGCCGGCGCGGCCTCAATTTCATCGGCAGCCCCACCCACGGCAACTGGACGGGCCGGATCAGGCTCATCCGCGAGGAGGTCGGGAATGTCCGCCGTGCCCGCGCGCGCGGGCTGAGGCCGATGCCGGACCTCCTCGCGCCGGGCGCGGCGGCGCCGGAGGCGCGCCCGGTTCCGGATACGGACGGCTGAGCGCCCTCACGGGCGCCGCCTCAGCGCCTCTGGAATTTCGAATAGTCCGAATGTCCCCGGCGATATTCGCGCTCCCGCCGGTGCCGCCGCCATGCGATGAACCCTCCCAGCGACGTCAGCAGGACGATCGCTACAATGAGCGCATAGGCAATCTGTTCACGCATACGAGCCTCCAGGCGGGTCTCTTGGCCTCCCCGCCGATCCGGCCATAACAAGGCTATGCAACTCTGTCTGGACGGCTTTTTACCGTAACATCAACATTTCAAAGCAAAAACGGCGCGGCCTGTCTCAACGGCGAATGCGCGGCCCGAATCGCCCGGCGGCTTCCGGTCAGGTCGACAGGAACCAGCGTTCCGCGCCCTCCAGTCCGATCGCGGTGAGCTTGCCGCTGTCATAGGCGCCGGTGTCGATGCCGATCCGGTTGGCGCGCAGATCGACGTTGCGGGTGATGCTGTGCCCATGGACCACGAGCTTGCCGAAGCTGTCGCGATGCTGGAGGAAGTCGTCGCGGATCCAGCGCAGGTCGCTGGCGCGCTGTTCGCCGAGATCGATGCCGGGGCGCACGCCGGCATGGACGAAGAGATAGTCGCCGGCCTCGATCCATTCCTCGAAAGCGGACAGGAAGGCGACATGTTCGGGCGGGACCAGCCGCGTCAGCGTGGCGGCGAGTTCCTCGAAATCGAGACTTTGATATTCGGCCTCGTCGATGCCGTAGCTCAGGATCGTCGCGCGCCCGCCGATCCGGATCAGGAATTTGAGCGCCTTGAGGTCGCCGCCGAGCGCGCGCAGGAACACTTCCTCGTGATTGCCCATCAGGAATCGGGTCGCGATCGGTCCCCGGCTGAATGCGATCAGCCGATCGACCACGCCGCGCGAGTCCGGGCCGCGATCGACCAGGTCGCCGAGAAACACGATCAGCGTGTCCGCGGGGACGCGCCCCGCATCGTCGGCCTCGATCATCGCGATCAGCGCGTCGAGCAGATCGAGCCGGCCGTGAATATCCCCGACCGCGTAAATGCGTCGTCCATCCGGGATGCGATGGCCGTTCGGCGGACGTTTCTTGACGAGGTCGAGGAGACGCTGGACGGGCATGACTGGAACGCGCGGACCCATGATTGCCGATTCGGGGAGGCTGCCAGATAGGCGCGCCGCCCATCGCGTTCAATCGTCGCGGCGGCGACAAATCCACAGAAAATCGTCGCGCCGGTCTTGTGCGGGGCCTGTGCGCCCATTATTGCGCGACCATCAAATAATATTCATGAACTAGCTAAGGCCCGGGCATTGGAGAGGGAATGGATTTGGGCAGCTGTGCTTTGCGCGCTGCCTTTTATTGTCTTCGGCGCGATCGAGTCGGTCGCCGCGTTACGCAGGCGGCGCATGAAGGCGATCGCGCAGCGTCCGAAGGGACGCAACGTCACCGGTCGGTCGAGATCGAAGAGGGTCGTCGGCCGGGGCTGACCCCGGTTCCGCCTCCCGAGGAGAAAGACCGGCCCTTGACGACAATCCGGTTTCGTTTTTTCCGGCAGGCTGCCTGGCTTGTCGCGCTGCTGCTGATCGGCGCGCCGGCACCCGCTCCGGCCGCCGTCGAGATCGCCTTCTATTCGCGCGAGCTGGGCGGCAACAATTTCCCCCATGCCTTCGTCAGCCTGCGCGGCACGCTCGATGCGACCGGCGAGGAGGTGGACACCAGCTACGGCTTCACCGCCAAGACGATCACGCCGGCCATCCTGTGGGGCTCGGTCGCCGGCGAGGTGATCGTCGAGGGGCCGCGCCAGATCGCCCGCAGCGACCGCCAGTTCGCGCTGACGCTGAGCGACGCGCAATATCACGCGGTCATGGCGGTTGTGGAGGAATGGCGCAGCCGCCCGCAGCCTTCCTACAACCTGAACCGGCGCAACTGCGTCCATTTCGTCGCCCAAATCGCCGAGACGGTGGGCTTGCGCGTCGAATATGTCTCCCGGCTGATGAAGCGGCCCCGCTCCTTCCTGGAGCATGTCCACGCGCTCAATCCGCAGCTGTCGTCGCGACGGGAATCCGTAACACCCCCGTAACTTTCGATTTTTTCCGGTTTGGGCGCCGCTGGCGATCTGCTATGCCCCGGGCAATCAATACAGAGCAGATGTGCCAAGGGGGGTGTGCATATGGTCTTGTCGGCGGAAGACGGCCGTGCTGTCGAATCGATCGTGCGCCGACGCCCGTTCGCGGACCGTCCCTTTCATCTGCATCCCGCCCGTCTGATCCGCGCCGGGCTCGCGGCGGGCTGCGCGGCGATGCTCGCCACCGCCGTCCAGGCACAGGTGGTGCCGGTCCCGCCGACCCGCGAGGAGGTGGAGCGCCCCGTCGCCGACGCCGGGCCGCCGCCGCGCGCGCGCCTCACCATCGACGACGACGTGCCGCGCGCGCCCTGCGCGCTCGACCGGCCGGAATATGAAAGCATCCGCTTCACCCTCAACGACGCGCAGTTCGAGGATCTGCGCGGCCTGTCGCAGGAGGACATGCGCCCCGCCTTCGCGCCCTATGTCGGCGGCGAGCATCCGGTCTCGGTGGTCTGCGAGATCCGCGACCGCGCCGCGGCGATCCTGCGCCAGGCCGGCTATGTCGCGGTGGTCGAGGTGCCGGAGCAGCGCATCGCCGATGGCGAAGTGCGCTTCCGGGTGCTCCAGGCGCGCCTCGTCGGCCTGCGCGTGCGCGGCGACGCGGGCCGGGCCGAGCGCACGATCGCGGCCTATCTCAACCGCCTGACCGAGGACGAGGTGTTCAACCGCTACCGGGCGGAACGCTACCTGCTCCTCGCCGGCGACCTGCCGGGCTACAATGTCCGCCTCGCGCTGCGCTCCGCCGGGACGGCGCGCGGCGAGGTGATCGGCGAGGTCACGGTGCTGCGCACCCAGGCGCTCGCCGATCTCAGCGTCCAGAATTACGGATCGCGCCAGCTCGGCCGCTGGGGCGCGCTCGCCCGCGCCCAGTTCTTCGGGCTGACCGGACTCGGCGACCGCACGAGCCTGTCCTTCTTCACCACCGCCGATTTCGAGGAGCAGCGCACGCTCCAGCTCGCCCACGATTTCCGGCTCGGCGGCGAAGGCCTGGCGATCGGCGGCCAGTTCACCTACGCCTGGGGACGGCCGGACCTCGGCAACCCCAATATCGACATCCGCTCGCGCACCCTGCTCGGCACCTTGCAGGTGAGCTATCCGTTCGTGCGGCGCATCGACCGGACGCTGCGCGGCGCGGTCGGGCTCGATTATGTCGACCAGGACGTCGAGTTCAACGGGCTCGATCTCAACCGCGACCGGCTGCGGGTCGGCTTCGCGCGGCTGGATTTCGACGCGGTCGGGCTCGACGCCCGCGATCCCCGCTACACGGGGGTCGAGCCGCGCTGGCGCTTCGGCGCCAATATCGAGCTGCGCCAGGGGCTCGACATCTTCGGCGCCACCAATCCGTGCGGGCCGGGCCTGGTCAACTGCCTGCTGCCCGGCGTGGTGCCGCCCAGCCGGCTCGAGGGCGATCCCACCGCGACCGTGGTGCGCGGCGGCGTCTATGGCGAATACCGCCCGATCCCGCGCCTCACCTTCTCGCTGGGCGCGCGGGCGCAATATAGCGGCGATCCGCTGCTCGCCTTCGAGGAGTTTTCGGGCGGTAACTACACGTTCGGCCGCGGCTACGATCCCGGCACGATCCTGGGCGACAGCGGCATCGGCTTCCAGGCCGAGCTGCGCTACGGCAGCACGATCCCGCGCGCGCGCAACGAATTCGCGGTCGAGCCCTTCGTCTTCTACGATCATGGCTGGACCTGGAACGAGGATCTGTTCTTCGTGACCGGGCGGCAGGAGCTGAGCTCGGTCGGCGGCGGCGTGCGCGCTGCTTATGGCGACCGGTTCCGCATCGAGGCGACGCTCGCCGTCCCGCTCCAGCGCGCCGGCTTCCAGCTCGAGCGCGGCGATCCGCGCTTCCTGATCTCGTTCACCACCCGTCTGTGGCCATGGAGTTTCCGATGATGGCTCGCTCCCTTCATCCTGTCCCGCGTCGCGCTGCCCGTCTCGATGCCTGGCGCCGACATCTGCTCGTCGGCTGCGCCGTCGGCGCGACGCTGGCGATGGCCGCCCATGGCGACCGCGCCGAGGCGCAGGCGTTCAACGGCAGCCCTTTCACCCAGGACGGCAGCGTCGGCTATTCCCGATTCAGCAACCCGACACCGGGCTCCGAGACGATCACCATCAACAGCCCGAGCGCGATCATCCAGTGGTCCACGACGGGACCGGGTCCTGACGGCGCGGTCGATTTCCTTCCGGCGGGCAATATCGCGACATTCCAGAATGGCGAGACCGTATCCAATTTCGTCGTACTCAACCGCATCTTCCCGGATGTCTCGGGAGCGCCGGTGCGCTTCGACGGCACGGTCATCAGTCGCCTCTTCGATATCGCCAGCGGTGACTTGATCGGGCCGGGCGGCACCGTCATCTTCCAGAATAGCGGCGGCATCATCGTCGGCGCCAACGCGGTATTCGACGTCGGCAATCTGGTGCTCACCAGTCTCGGTATCGACGGCGATGAATCGGGTTACGGCGTCGGCACCTTCATAAATTCCGGCGGCGGGCTCGATTTCGCCGGCGCCGACTCCCCCTACGACCAGGCCATCACCATCGAGTCGGGCGCGCAGATCAACGCGCTCGCGGAGGGCAGCTATGTCGTGCTGGCGGCGCCGCGCATCGAGCAGGGCGGCGCCGTCCGGGTGAACGGCAATGTCGCCTATGTCGGCGGCGAGATCGCGACCTTCACCGTCAATGACGGCATCTTCGACATCGTCCTGCAAGCCGGCAGCGACGGCAACGAGACCCCGATCATCCACACCGGATCGACCGGCGGCCCGGCCAGCACCGGCCCCGGCGACCAGCACAATATCTACATGCTGACCGCCCCCTATTTCTTCGGTCAGGCGACAACGATGCTGCTGTCCGGCTCGATCGGGTATGACGATGCCGTCAGCGCGACGATCGAGAACGGACAGATCATCCTGTCCTCCGGCTTCGCCGCGAATCTCAGCGGCGGCAAATATGCCGAGGGCAATATCGAGATCACTGGCGGGACGTTGACATCGGACGTGTTCGCGACCGCCACGCGCAACGTGCTCGCGACCAGCGAGGACGGCGCGCTGTCGTTCAGCGGCGATTTCACCGCAGTGGCCTACGAGCGGGCGCAGTTGGGCGCCGTCAACGGCGCCGTGACCGTCGACGGCGATGTGCGCCTCACGGCGCTCGGTCCGCTTGATTTCGAAGACGGCTATGGCGGTCAGGCCGGATTCGCGCCATTCGGTCTCGATGCGACGGGGGGCACCGCCGAGATCACGGCGGAGAATGGCGAGGGCGTCACCATCGTCGGCAACGCGACGCTCGATGCGTCCGCGGTCGGCGAGTTCGAATTCGACGGCGACCTCGATGCCGGCGAAGGCAATGGCGGCGACGTCCGGGTGCTGGCGACGACCGGCGGGTCCATCGCGATCGGCGGCGACCTCGAAATGACCGCGACCGGCGAGGGCGCGGTCACCGATTACGTGCCGAGCACGGGCGGCGCCGGCCGGGGCGGCAACGCCACGATCAGCGCCACGAATGGCGGCATCACCGTCGACGGCGGGCTGTTCATCGATGTCAGCGGGACCGGCAGCCGGACCACCGGCTCGGTCACGAGCCAGGGCGCGAACGGCGCCGGCGGCTTCGTCGGCGTCAGCGCCTCCAACGGCTCGGTCGAGATCGCCGGGGCCGGCCAGATCAACGCCAGCGGCACCGGCGGCGCGGTCGAGCTGACCGACGATCCGGGCACCACGGGCGGCCTGGGCCAGGGCGGCTTCATCTCGATCGACGCCTTCAACGGCGATGTCTCGCTCGGCTCCGCGATGGCGATCGACATTTCCGGCACCGGCGGAGCCGGGCCTTCGGGCGGGCAGGGCAGCGGCGGCTCCTTGTTCGCGAGCGCCACCGGCGGCGAGATCGCGCTCGGCGCGCTGGGCGTCGATGCGCGCGGCCGGGGCGGGGCCAGCACCGAGCTGGCCACGGGCGGCGCGGGTTTCGGCGGGACCGTGTCGGCACGTGCGTTCGGCAGCCCCGGCTCGCTCATCACCGGCACCGACACGGCGATCAACACCGACGGCATCGGCGGCGACGGCGAGGTCGGCGGCGCGGGCACGGCCGGCGGGATCAGCCTGGTCGCCGAAGCCGACGAGGGCAGCCTCCAGTTCGGCGACATCACGGCGAGCAGCTCCGGCACGGGCGGCGCGGGCGCCGCCACCGGCGGCGCTGGCGTCGGCGGCGATATCACGATCGGCACCGAGCAGGGTTACGGCCTCGGCACTTCGGCGAGCGTCTCGACCGGCGGTCTCGACCTCGCGGCGACCGGGACCGGCGGCGACGCGACCGGAACGACCGGCGGCGCCGGCACCGGCGGCAGCATCAGCCTCGGCGCGGACCGGGGGCAGGTCACGGTGACCGGCGCCTCGACCCTGAATGTCGAAGGACAGGGCGGTTCCAGCGGAACGGGCGCGGGAGGCACGGGGACCGGCGGTGTCAGTCAGGCCTTCGCCCGAGGCGGCGCCACTTTGAGCTTTACCTCGCTGGACATGCTCAGCAGCGGCAGGGGCGGCGCGGGCGTTACCGGCGGTGATGGTTTCGGCGGCCAGCGCGTGACTCCGGGCGGAACGCTTCCGGGCGCGAACATCTTTGCCGTGGACGGGACGGTTACGGGCGATTCCGTCACGCTCATCGTGCGCGGGTTCGGCGGTGATGCCAGCGGTGCGGCCGGTGCCGGCACCGGCGGCGAGGCGCAGATTTTTTCGGGCAATTCGGCCGAGCCGGGCAGTTCGGTCTCCATCGGCACGGCGTTCATCGAGGCTTCCGGAGACGGCGGCGCGAGCACGGGAGGCGCCGGCGGCGATGCGTTGGGCGGGCAGGTGACCGTGGCGGCGCAGACCCTGAACGGCGCGATCGCGATCAACAGCCTCAATGTTCGCGCCCAAGGGCAGGGCGGCAACGGCGTGACGGGCGGCAGCGCCGTGGGCGGCCTGGCCACGGTCGGCACGATCAGCGGCAACGAAACGAGCGGCCCCGTGAGCGGCAGCGGCAATTATGGTTTGATTGTCGTGACCACCTCGGGCCGTGGCGGGGACGGCACGACCGGTGACGGTGGCGACGGCACCGGCGGAAGATCGATCCTGCTCGGCCGGGGGAGCACGTTTCAGACAGGCAATGTCACGCTGACCAGCATCGGCGGCGGCGGCGCAAGCGCGAGCGGCGCCGGCGGCGATGGTGCCGGCGGCGAGGCGGTGATCGAGCTTTCACCGCGTTTCCAGACCGGTGAGCCGGTCGATGCCAGCCTGGGCGACGTCTTCCTGAACGCGATCGGTTCCGCGGGAACGGGCGCGACGACGGGCGCCGCGCGGCGCGGGCTCGCCCAGGTGCGCGTGCTCGGCGGGGCAGCGGACTTCGCATCGATCACGATGGACGTCTTCGGCAACGATGATCCGGTAAACTCGGCGCTGGAGGGGCCGACCTCGATCGTCGTGACCGACAGCCAGGTCAATGTGGCCGGCGATGTCAACGTGGACACGGCGACCGATGCCGATGTCAGCGTCACGAACGGCAGCCTCGCCATCGGCGGCAATGCCGTTTTCAGCGTGGCGGCCGCCGGCACGGGCAACGATTTCGCCATGCGCGCGGACAACGGCACGATCGCCATCGACGGCGCCTTGCAGATCGCGGCGGCCGGCACCGGCGATACGTCCGCGGTCGACGGCGTCGGCGGGACGGTCCTCGTCCAGTCCCTCAACGGCGCGGCCATCAACATCGGCGGCGCGACGACGATCGATGCGCGCGGCGTCGGCAATTTCGGCGGCGCGGGCACGGGCGGCACCGTGCGCCTGCTCGCGCAGGGCGGCGATCTGGCCATGACCGGCGGCGTGACCGTCGATGTGGACGGCCTCGGCAGCCTGGGCGGCGCCGGGACCGGCGGCATCGCCGAGATAGGCGCGATCGGCGCCACCGCGCAGATCGGGAATATCGACTTCTCCGCGAACGGCGTCGGCGGCGACGGCGGCTCGGGCGCGGGCGGCGCCGGGACCGGCGGCGTGGCGGTCATCTTCGTCAGGGACGACGGCGACCTGACATTCGCCAATGCCGCGCTCGCGACGGACGGCATCGGCGGCAGCGGGGCGACCGGCGGCGCGGGCACGGGCGGCATCCAGGTCAACGACCCCGATGTCACCCCGTCGGGCGGGGCGTTCGTCTCCTCGTTCGGCGGCACCGTGACCGGCACGTCGCTCGTCATGTCGTCGCGGGGCGTGGGCGGTGCCGGCACGGCCGGTGCCGGCGGCGACGGCCAGGGCGCTTCCTCGACCATCAACGTCTTCAACGGGCCGATCCCCGGCCTGATCGAGATCGGATCGGCGACGATCGACACGTCCGCGACCGGCGGCGCGGGCGGCACCGCGTCCGGCGGCGACGGCGCGGCGGGCGGCAATGCCGCGGCCGGCACCCTGAATTATGCCGGCGCGGAAACATTGAGCGGCACGCTGCGGGTCAACAGCCTGACGCAGATCGCGGCGGCGACCGGCGGCGCCGGCGGCGCCGGCACGACCGGCCAGGGCGGACGCGGCGGCGATGCGTTCGGCGGCTTCGTCCAGGCGGGCGGGACGAGCGGCCTGGGCAGCGGCGCCGTGAACGGCGTGGTCGAGTTCGGCACGGTGACCGGTCAGGTCTCGGCGGTCGGCGGCGCGGGCGGCGCCAATGGCGGCGCCGGCGGCGACGGCCAGGGCGGCTCGGCCGCCTTGCTCTCGCGCGGTGGTATCCTTTCGGCCGACAGCGTGACCTATGTCGCCAACGGCACGGGCGGCGCCGGCAATGGCGGCGCCGGCGGCGCCGGCACGGGCGGGCAGGCGGTCGCCGCGCTGACGACCCGGTTCCAGACGGCGATCGGCTCGACCAACACGATCGGCGCGTTCAGCGCCACGGCCGGCGGCACCGGCGGCGCGGGCACGACGGCGGGCGCGGGCCAATATGGCAACGCCTACATCGACGTGGTCGGCAGCACCGCCACGTTCGGCACGATCGGCCTGAGCGCGTTCGGACCGGACGCGCCCGCGCAACCCGGCCAGATGCGCGTCAGCGTCGTGGACGGCCAGGTCGATGTGACGGGCACCGTCAATATGGACACGCCGTCCTTCGCCGGGATCACGGCAACCAACGGATCGGTGGCGGTCGCGGGCGCGACCACCATCACCGGTCAGAACGGCATCAATGTCGCGACCTTCGACGACGGCGCGATCAGCCTCGCGGGCGCGTCTCTCAATTCGCTGGGCGCGGCCACTCTCGTCGCCGACACCGGATCGATCGACATAACCGGCCTGACCACGGTCAGGAGCGCCGCCTTCGCCGCGGTCGCGACCGCCGGCGATATCGGCTTCGGATCCGCCGACATCGTCGTGTCCGGCGACGGCGACGCCGATCTCGAGGCCAGCGACGGCGGATCGATCGCCTTCTCCGGCCCGACCACGATCGAGGCCACCGACTTCGAGATCGCGCTTGCCGACGCAACGCTGACCTTCGGGGGCGATACGACCATTACGTTCGAGAATCTCGCCGACGGCGACGATGCCGCGATCCGGCTTTCGGACGGCACGCTCAACATCGGCACCTCGCTGACCTTCAATGCGGGCGACATGGTCATCGAGGCCGACGGCGCGAGCGGCATCCAGGGCGGCGCGCTTACCGTCAATGCGTCCCGGGATGTCGCGGTCAGCCACACGGCCCGAGGCGCCGCGCCGACGATCGATGTCGCGAGCCTCAACGTCCAGGGTCAGTCCTTCGATGCGGCGGCCGGCACGCTGACCCGCGCCGGGGGCACGATCGGCATCAATGTCGCCGATCTCGCCACGATCGCCGGCACGGTCGTCTCGCCGGACATCTTCATCGCCTCGCGCGACATCGACATCGCCGCTGCGGGCCGCCTCGGCGACGCGAGCACCACGCAAGTCACGCTCAGCGTCAATCCGCAGAGCGCGCCGACCGTGATCGGCGGCGACGAGGACGAAGCGGGCTATACGCTGACCCAGGCCGAAGCGTCGCGCATCAGCACCGCCTCGCTTCAGATCGCGGCATCGGCCAGCGAAGGCCCGGCGGACGTCGTGATCCGCGACCTGACGCTGAGCGCGACGCCGAACCCGGCCGGCATCGCGGTCAACCGCCTGCAAATCTCGGTCGGCGCGGGCGAGGGCGTCGGCGGCGTCGTTCAGGTCGAAGGCGCGCTGCGGCTCGCAAACGCGACCGCCACCTCCGGCATCGACATCAACGCCGGCGAGCGGATCCAGATCATCAATCCCGCGGGCAGCATCCGGGTGCTGGACAGCGCCGGCCTGCCGGCCGGGTCGATCGGGCTCCAGGCGGCCAATATCTGGTCGGCGAGCCAGGAGATCATCGACCAGCTGATCGAGAATCCGAACTTCGAGGGCCGCAACGACGCGCTGCTCGCCAATGACGGCGACGTGGAGGAGCGCGGCTATATCGAGGCCGGCGACGTCCTGCTGCGCGTCGGCTCCACCCTGTTCGTCCAGAACAGCGGCACCGAGGAGGAGTTCGCGGGCATCACGGTGACGCAGAACACGCTGACCATCCAGCCGACCTCCGGCGATGTCGACGTCTACGCCTTCGGCCGCCGGATCAACGCCGACGGGACGTTCGTCACCAACAGCGAATATTTCGGCGAGGTCGATTTCGGCTACGGCACCAGCGGCTATGCCAGCACGGCGGAGTTCAACCAGTGCGTGATCGCGACCGGCGCCTGCCCCGGTGATCCGGTGACCCCGGAACCCCCGGAAATCCCGATCATCGAGGGTCCGGAAGTCATCGAGGGGCCGATCGAGGAGGTGGAGGACAGCGTGCCGCCGCCCAATCCCGACCGGCAGGAGTTCGTGGACGTGAGCTTCGCGTCCGAATCCCTGCTCGAGGAGCCGGTGACCAGCGGCGGCGACAGCGGCGTCTGGGACGGGGACGACGAGCAGTGCGTGGCCGGCGAGGGCGAGACGTGCGAGCGCGACGGCGGAGGACAGTAGGATGAGGCTTTCCGTTCCAGCTTTGGCCGCGGTGCTCGGCATGTCGGCGCTGATGGCCGCCGCGCCCGTCGCCGCGCAGCCGATCAGCCTCCAGGACAGCTTCCGGATCGGATCGGACGGCAGCCTGCTGTGCAGCGCCCAGACGACGATCGCCGACCGGGTGTTCGAGGACATGTTCGACCGCGGCTATTCGATCACCTGCCGCGACGCGGCGGTGCCGGTCGGGTCGATCTACGCGCTGCGCGATCGCGGCACCGATCCGACGGTGCGGCTCGCCGCCGCCCGCGCCGGGCGCGCGACCTGCGCGGCCGGGCAGCCCGCCCGGATCGAGGGCGTGGGCGCGGTCGAGACCCTGTCCTGCCGGCTCGCCGACGCCGATGTCGCCTACAGCGTCTATCTCGCCCGGATCGGCAATGTGGTCTACGCGGCTGAGGGCCTGACCGGCTATGACAGCGTGCTGCGGCTGGGCCTCAGGAGCGTCGTCGCCAACCGCGTCGTTGACGGCGAGATCGAGGTCGCCACGACCGGCGCCGGCGATCCCATCGCCTTCGCGCGCGTCCAGGCGAGCAGCCTCGACCCGCAGCGCGCGCTCGACGAGGCCTATCGTCGCAACAATGCCGGCAATTACGCCGAATCCGCCGAATTCTTCGCCGCGCTCACCGAGCGTCAGGAGGATCCGGCCGACAGGGCCGAGGCGCTCGCCAACGAAGCCCTGCAGAAGTCGAATCTCGGCCGCTATCCGGAGGCCGACGCGCTGTTCGCGCGGGCCGCCGTCCTGGCCGCCGGCGATCCGGTGAACGAGCGGCGGCTGCGCAACTATCGGGCCATGCACCTGCTCAACCAGGGCCGCCCCGCCGACGCGCTGACCGAGCTCGACCGGGCGCTGGCCGGGCCGCCGCCGAGCGACGCGGTGCGCGCGCTCCAGCTCGATCGCGCGACCGCCGCGCGGCTCACCGCCGAATCGCCCGGCGCCCGCCGGCTCGGCGGCCTGGAGGGGCTGACGCCGGAGGACAAGGCGCAGATCCTGGACGGGCAGGCGCTGCAACTGCGCGGTGCCGTGCTGCGGCTCCAGGGGCGCGGCGACGAGGCCGTCGCGATCTACACGCGCGCGCTGGACAGCCTGACCGCGATCCGCGGCGGGCGGATCGCGGCGACGGTGTGGATGCGCGCGCAGATCCTGGGCGATCTCGCCCGGATCGCCGAGGCGCGGGGCAATCTCGGCGGCGCCGAGGGCCAGCACCGCTCGGCGATCTCGCTGCTCAGCGGCGACTATCCGGATTCCTCCGCCTTGTTCAGCGCCAAGGGGCGGCTCGCCGCCTTCTACGCGCGCACCGGCCGCGCCGAGGAAGCCGCGTCCATCTATCGCGAGATCGTCGCCGCCATCGCCGAGGGCGGCGACAGCTCGGCGACGCTGCGGCGCATCCTCAATCCCTATTTCGGCCTGCTCGCGGGGCGCAGCGAGAGCGCCGCCGATTTCTTCGCGGCGAGCCAGGTGCTGGTCCGGCCGGGCGTCGCGCAGACCCAGGCCGTGCTGGCGCGCGAGCTTTCGGGCGGCAGCGACGAGGCGGCGCGCCTGTTCCGCCAGTCGGTCAACCTCACGCGCGACATCGAGCGCGCGCGCGTCGATCTGGCCCGGCTGGAGGGCAACACCAATCCTTCGAGCGCCGAGCTGCAATATATCGGCGAGCTGCGCGCCTCCATCGCCCGGCTCCAGCAGGACCAGGTCGCGACCCAGGCGCGGCTCACCGAGTTCCCGCGCTACCGCGCGGTGTCCTCCAGCGCGATCACGCTGGCCGATCTCCAGCAACTGCTCGGCCCCGGCGAGGCCTATTACAAGATGCTGGTGGTGGGCGAGGAGAGCTATGCGATCTTCGCCACCGCGACCCAGGCGCAGACCTTCCGCATCGCCGCCCGCCCGGCCGAGCTGGAGCGGCAGGTCGATGCGCTGCGCCGGACGATCAGCGTCGTCGAGAACGGCCAGCAGGTCACCTATCCGTTCGACGTCGCGCTCGCCAACCAGCTCTACGGCGAGCTGTTCGGGCCGGTCGCCGGCCAGATCGGCGAGGTCACGCACCTGATCTTCGAGCCGGACGGCGCGCTGCTGCGGCTGCCGCCGAACCTGCTCGTCATGGACCGCGCCGGGGTCGACGCCTATCTCGCCCGCGCCGCCGATCCGGAGGATGACGGCTTCGATTTCCGCGGCGTCGCCTGGCTGGGCCGCGACCGCGACATCAGCACCGCCGTTTCGGCCCGCGCCTTCCGCGACGTGCGCGCCGCGCCGCCCTCGCGCGCGACCGCCGAATATCTCGGCTTCGGCCAGAACGCGACGACCCAGGGCTTCCTGCAACAGGGCGCGGGGACGCGCGGCGGCGGCGATTGCGACTGGTCGCTCGCCGCCTGGAACCGCCCGATCTCGGCGGCCGAGCTCTACACCGCCCAGCGCGCGATCGGCGGCACGACCAGCTCCGACATCGTCACCGGCGAGGCCTTCACCGACACGGCGATCAAGCAGCGCGACAATCTCGACCAGTATCGCATCCTGCATTTCGCGACGCACGGGCTGGTGGCGCCGCCCCGGCCGGAATGCCCGACCCAGCCGGCGCTGATGACCAGCTTCGGCGGCGCGGAATCGGACGGCCTGCTCACCTTCTCCGAGATTTTCGACCTGCGGCTCGACGCCGATCTCGTCATCCTCTCGGCCTGCGACACGGCGGCGCGGGCGGGCGAGGCGGCGAGCGCGGCGGCCGGCCTCACCACCGGCGGCGATTTCGCGCTGGACGGCCTGGTGCGCGCCTTCATCGGCGCCGGCGGGCGGATCATCGTGGCGAGCCACTGGCCGGTGCCGGACGATTTCGACGCGACCGAGCGACTGATCTCCGGCCTGTTCACCGCGCCGCGCGGGACCGGCACGGCCGCCGCGCTCAGGACCGCGCAACGCGCGCTGATGGACGATGCCGCGACCTCGCACCCTTATTACTGGTCGGGCTTCGCGGTGGTCGGCGACGGCACGGCGCCGGTCATTCGCCCGGTGGCGGAGCGGATCGCGCTGGCGCGTTGAACCATCATCGTATCCGTTCGTTGCCCGCCTTGTGATTTCCATCGGCGGTTGAGCGGGGGCGCTTGAAACATACTGGTTTTCTGTTTGCGGCCGTGGCTCTGGGGGCGCTTGCCTGCCCGGCCTTCGCGCAGCAGCCGCCGGCCGGCGATCCCGCCGACGACGAGCCGATCGTTTCGGATTCCGCCTTCGAGGACGCCCTGCCGCCGCTCGATCCCGCGCTCGGCGCGCCGCTGGAGCCGATCGAGGGACTGGACGAGGACGTGCCGGGCGCGGACGTGATCGGCGCCGCGCCCTTCCCGCCGGTGCCCGGCCCGGTCGAGGAGGCGCCGCTCGGCGATCCCGCGCTGGCCGAGCCGCTGCCGCCCTTGTCCACCTTCCGCACCGAGCCGGTGCAGGACGTCGCGGCGGCGCCGGACGACGGCGAGGCGCTGGAGCGGGTGCGCTACACCCTGGTCGTCGAGGGGCTGGACGAGGTCGAGCTGGAGGGGCGGTTCCGCGACCTTTCCGCGCTGGAGGACGCGCGCGGCGAGGCGGTGAACGGCGCGATGATCGCGGCGCGGGCGCAGGAGGACGAGGTGCTCGCCGTCCGGCTGCTGCGCTCCGAAGGCTATTACGACGCCGTCGCCAGCTCCTCGATCGCGCAGGCGCCCGACCGGCCCGACCGGCTGGTCGTCACGATCACGGCCGCCGCCGGCGATCGCTACAGCTTCGGCGACATCAGGATCACCGGCCCGGCCACCGATCCGCCCGAAATGGCCCGCGCGGCGCTGCCGCTGGAGGAAGGGATGCCGATCGTCGCCGTCGATGTCGAGGCGGCCGAGGCGAGCCTGATGCTGCGCCTGCCGCAGCGCGGCTATCCCTTCCCCGAGCTCGGCGCGCGCGACATCGAGCTCGATCCGGCGACCCGGCTCGGCGCCTACACGCTGCCGCTCGATCCCGGGCCGCGCGCCAGCTTCCGCGGCGTCACCACGCGGGGCGATCTCGCCTTCGGCGCCGATCATGTCGAATTGCTCGCCCGGTTCGACCGCGACGATCTCTACGACCGGCGGCTGGTCGACGACCTGCGCGAGGCGATGGCGGCGACGCGCCTGTTCAACTCGGTCTCGGCCGAGCCGGTGCGCACCGGCGAGACGGCGCCGGACGGCACCGAATATGTCGATATCCTGGTGCGCCAGCGGGCCGGCCCGGCGCGCTCGATCGACGGCAGCATCGGCTACAATACCGGCGAAGGGCCGCGCATCGAGGCGGCGTGGGAGCATCGCAACCTGTTCCCGCCCGAAGGCTCGCTGCGCGTCGCCGCGATCGGCGGCACCAACGAGCAATCGGCGAGCGTGCGCTTCCGCCGCAACAACTGGTGGCGGCGCGATCAGGCGCTCTGGTTCCAGCTCGAGGCGGGGCGGCGCGATTATACGGCGTTCGAGGGCTATACGGCGCGCCTGTTCGGCACCGTCGCGCGCGAATCGACGCCGATCTGGCAGAAACGCTGGACCTATGCGTTCGGCGCCGAGGTGCTGGCCACCAACGAAACCCGGACCGGCCGGGCGAGCCTGTCGCTCAGCGACGCCTATTTCATCGGCGGCGTGTTCGGCCAGGTCGGCTATGACCGTTCCAACAGCCTGCTCGATCCGACGCGCGGCTATCGCCTGCTCGCCCGGGTCAATCCGGAAGCCTCGCTCGGCCAGGGCACCAATTTCTACGTCCGCAACCTGATCGAGGGCAGCGCCTATCACCCTGTCGGCGATTTCGTGATCGCCGGGCGGGTCCGGCTGGGCTCGATCACCGGCATCGGGCGGGATTCGCTGGCGCCGTCCCGGCGCTTCTATGCGGGCGGCGGCGGCTCGGTGCGCGGCTTCGGCTTCCAGGAGCTGGGGCCGAAGGAGATCGTGCCGAACCCCGATTTCGATCCGGACGATCCCGACGCCGCGCCGGCCACGCTCGCCATTCCGCTGGGCGGGCGCTCGGTCAACGAGTTCGCGATCGAGGGGCGCTACCGCTTCGGCGATTACGGCATCGTCGCCTTCGTCGATGCCGGGCAGGTCTATGAGAGCGAATATCCGCGCTTCTCGAACCTGCGCTTCGGCGTCGGCATCGGCGGGCGGCTCTACACCAATTTCGGCCCGGTCCGCGTCGATGTCGCGACGCCGATCAACCGCCAGCAGGGCGAATCGAAGATCTCGATCTACGTCTCGATCGGGCAGGCCTTCTAGATGGCGAGCTCGCCGCCACCGGTCGAGGAGGTCACGGTCGTTCGCCGCCGCTCGCCTGCGCTCGCGGTGGCGAAATGGGCCGGGATCGCGCTGCTCGTCCTGCTCATCCTCGGCGCGGCCTTCGTCGCCTGGCTGAACACCGATGCCGGCCGCCGCTTCGTCGTGCGCCAGATCAACGCGATCGAGATGGCCTCGGGCCTCCAGGTCGGCGTCGAGCGGATCGACGGGTCGATCTTCGGGGCGATGACGCTGCACGGGCTGACGCTGAGCGATCCCGAAGGCGTCTTCTTCCAGGCGCCGAGCGCCGAGGTCGATTACCGGCCGCTCGCCTATCTGCGCAATCATATCGACATAAGATCGCTGGTCGTGCCGGAGGCGCGCCTCGCCCGCCTGCCGGAGCTGCGCCCCGGCGACCCGGACGCGCCGCTGCTGCCCGATATCGACATCGATATCGGGCGCCTCGCCTTCGGGCGGCTGGTCGTCGATCCGGCCGTCACCGGCCGGCCGCACATCCTGTCGCTGGACAGCCGGGCGCGGATCGCGGACGGGCGGGCCGAGCTGGGTCTCGATCTCGCCGCGCTGGCGGAAGAGGGCGTGCCGGGCGGCGACCGGCTGGCGCTGCGGCTCGATGCCGTGCCCGCGGAGAACCGGCTCGACATCGCGCTGGCGGCGCGCGGCCCGGCCGACGGCTTCCTCGCCGGCATGGCGGGCGTCGAGGAGGAGATCGTCGCCCACATCGAGGGGCGCGGCGACTGGGCGAGCTGGCAAGGCCGCGCCCGCGCCGCGCTGGGCGGCGAACTGCTCGCCAATCTCGACCTCACCGCGCGCGACGGCACGTTCGCGCTGCGCGGCCCGCTGCGGCCCGGCCTGCTGATGGAAGGGCCGGTCGAGCGGCTGACCGGCCCGGTGACGCTGGTCGATCTGACGACGAGGCTGGACGAGCGCCGCGCGGATGTCCGGCTGCGGCTCGGCAGCCGCGCGCTGGCGGTGGCGGCGGAAGGGCTGGTCGATCTCGGCCGGAACCGGTTCGAGGGGGTGCGCGTCGCCGCGCGGCTGCTCGAGCCGGGCGCGATCGCGCCGAACCTCTCCGGCCGCGACGCCCAGATCGCGCTCCTCCTCAACGGCCCGTTCGCGACGCCCTCCGTCGCCTATGAGCTGCGCGCCGCCAGCCTCAGCTTCGACACCACGATTGTGCAGGGGCTGCGCGCGGTCGGCAGCGCCCGGGTCGAGGCGGACGACATCATCGTGCCGGTCTCGGCGCGGGCGACGCGCATCCTGGGCTTCGACGCGGTGGCGGGCGGCACCATCGCGAACGTGACGCTGAACGGCGATCTCGGCATCACCGGGCCGCGCATCGTCTCGGACAATCTGCGGGTGCGCGCCGATCGGATCGACGCCCGCCTCGCCATCGCCTTCGATCTGGCGGAAGGCCGTTACCTCGCCGCGGTGCAGGGGCGGGTGAACAATTATCTCGTCGATAGCGTCGGCCTGTTCGACATCGAGACCGATGTCGAGCTGACCAGCGGCCCGGCCGGCTTCGGCCTCGGCGGACGCGTCGCGGCGCGCAGCCGGCGGATCGACAACCAGACGGTGGCCGACCTGCTCGGCGGCCCGGCCACCATGTCCGCCAATGTCGCGATGGAGCCGTCGGGCCTGATCCGGCTGAGCAATGTCCGCTTGGCCTCGCCCTTGCTGCGCATCACGTCGGGCGGCGGCACCTACCGGCCGGACGGGGCGATCGACCTCCACCTGACCGGAGTCAGCGACAGCTACGGCCCGCTCGACGTGCGCGTGGCCGGCACCGCCTCGGCGCCCGAGATCCGCCTCGCCGCCGCCAGCCCGGGCTTCGGCGTCGGCCTGCGCGACGTGGAGGCGATCGTGCGCGCCACGGCGCAGGGCTGGGCGCTGGAGGCGAGGGGCGAGTCCGCCTACGGGCCGTTCACCGCCGATGTCGTGATCCTCAGCAACCAGGGGCCGCTGACCATCGCGGTCAACCGGCTGACCTTCGCCGGCGTCGATTTCGCCGGCCGCCTCGTCCAGTCCCCCGCCGGGCCGTTCGTCGGCACGCTCACGCTCGTCGGCTCCGGGCTGGACGGCTCGGTGCGGCTGTCCGGCGAGGGCGAGCACCAGCGCATTGACATCGCCGCCACCGCCAATGGCGCGCGCACCCCGGGCGAGGTGCCGATCCTGATCCAGCGGGGCGTCATCAACGCGACCGTCATCCTCTATCCCGACGCCCCCGCGATCACCGGCGACGCCCAGCTCGCCGGCCTGTCGAGCGGCGATCTCTCGGTCCAGCGCGCGCGCCTGCGCATCGACTATCGCGGCGGCAGCGGCACCGCGCAGCTTCTCGCCGAAGGGCGGCGCGGCGTCGCCTTCCGGGTCGCGGCCAATGCGGCGCTGGCGCCCGATATGATCCGGCTCGCCATGCAGGGCGAGGTCAACGCCGCGTCCTTCCGCTTCGCCCGGCCCGCCGAGATCCGGCGGGAGGGTGACGGCTGGCGGCTGGCGCCGGTGACGGTGGCGCTGTCGCAGGGGCAGGTGCGCCTCGCGGGCAGCTATGGCGACGGCCTCGTCGTCCAGGCCCGGCTCGACCGGCTCGATCTCGCGATGCTGAACGCCTTCTCGCCCGGCCTCGGCATCGGCGGCAGCGCGACCGGCAGCCTCGATTTCGCGCAGCCCTCGGGCGCCGCCTTCCCGCGCGCCGAGCTGCGCCTCAACGTCGAGAATTTCACCCGCACCGGCATCGCCACCCGCTCGGTGCCGGTGAACATGGCGCTGGCCGGCAGCCTGCGGCCCGATGCCGCATCTTTGGCCGGGGTGATCCGGCGCGGCGGCGCCATCGTCGGGCGCATTCAGGCGCAGCTCCAGCCCGGCGGCGGCGGCAGCTGGACCGAGCAGCTCGCGGCGGCGGGGCTGAACGGCGGCATCCGCTATAACGGCCCGGCCGACGTGCCCATGTCCTTCGCCAATCTCGCCGGGCACCAGCTCACCGGCGGGCTGGTGATCGCCGCCGATTTCCGGGGCAGCGTCGCCGATCCGCGCTTCTTCGGCCTCGTGCGCGCCGACAACCTCACCTACGTCAACGAGGCATATGGGACGCGCATCACCAATCTCGCCGTCAACGGCCGCTTCAACGCCAACCGGCTGCGGATCGAGAGCCTGACCGGCCGGGCCGGAGACGGCACGGTGAGCGCCAGCGGCAGCATCGGGCTGGCCGCCGCCGCCGGCTTCCCGATCGATCTCGAGCTGCGCTTCGACAATGCCCAGCTCGCGCGCAGCAACGATCTCGGCGCGCGCGCGACCGGCGCCATCCGGATCACCAACGGGGCGCAAGGCGCGCGGATCGCCGGCGAGATGGAGCTGGGCGAGGTCCGCTACGAATTCGTCCGCCAGGCCGCCGGCGAGGTGCGCGAGCTGGCCGGCGTGCGCCGGCGCGGCGAGCCGATCCAGGCGGCGGACGCGGAGCAGGTCGATGCCGGCGTGCCGAGCATCTGGCAGCTTGACCTGCGCGTCCATGCCGACAATCGCGTCTATGTCTCCGGCATGGGCCTCGAATCCGAATGGTCGGCGGACCTGCGCGTCCGGGGCACCTCGGCGACGCCGCGGATCACCGGCAATCTGGAGATGATCCGGGGCACGCTGAGCCTCGCCGGGCGGCGCTTCGAACTCCAGCGCGGCAACGTCGCCTTTGACGGCGCGCGCCCGCCCAATCCGCGTCTCGATATCGAGGCGACGTCCGACATCGACGATGTCGAGGTCGCGATCAACGTGTCCGGCGCCGCCTACAATCCGCAGATCGCCTTCTCCTCGACGCCGAACCTGCCGCAGGACGAGGTCGTCTCGCGCATCCTGTTCGGCCGTTCCGTCACCGAGATTTCGGCGCTTCAGGCCGTCCAGCTCGCCGCTTCGCTGAACACGCTCAGCGGCTCGGGCGGCGGGCTCAACCCGCTCGGCCAGCTGCGCTCGGCCACCGGCATCGATCGCGTGCGGATTCTCGGCGCGGACGACACGACCGGGCGCGGCACGGCGGTCGCCGCCGGCATGTACCTCTCCGACGACATCTATGTGGAGATCGTCACCGACGCGAAGGGCTTCACCGCCACGCAGGTCGAGATCTCGCTGTCGCGCACGCTCGGCCTGCTCTCGCAATTCGGCTCGAACAGCGGGACGAACGTCAACCTGCGCTATCGCCGCGATTATTGAGGATCGGCGGCGCGCAGCGTCAGCAGGTCGTCGGTCACGGTCATCGTGAAGACCGGGGCGTTGTCCGGCGGGGTCTCGGCCACCGCGTCCAGGAACATCGCCCGCGCCTCGGGATCGTCATAGACCATCCTGGCGTCGAACGCCTTTTGCCAGGTCGCCTCGTCCGGCCATTCGGCATAGCCGACGAAGCGGCCGTCGCGGTCCTGGTGGAGGCGCGATCCGTGGCTGCCGTAGATGCGGGTGATCGCCTCCGTGCCGCGCCGCCAGGCCTCGCGGAACCGCGCTTCCTTGCCGGGGTGGACCCGCCACCAATAGACCGCGACGAACATGATTGCCTCCTTGTCTTGCCCGGTCGATCCGGCGCAGGGTCTTGTACATGAACGCGCCTGCTCTCTCCCATATCCAGCGGCTCGAAGCCGAAAGCATCCACATCATCCGCGAGACGGTGGCGGATGCGCACCGCCCGGTGATGCTCTATTCGATCGGCAAGGATTCGGGCGTGATGGTGCATCTGGCGCGCAAGGCCTTCTTTCCCGCGCCGCCGCCCTTTCCGCTGCTCCATGTCGATACGACCTGGAAGTTCCGGGACATGTACGAGCTGCGCGACCGGATCGCGGCGGAGAGCGGCATGGAGCTGATCGTCTGGCGCAATCCGGAGGCCGAGCGCGGCGGCATCAATCCGTTCGATCACGGGCCGCTGCACACCGAGATGTGGAAGACGCAGGGGCTGAAACAGGCGCTCGACCATCACGGCTTCGACGCGGCCTTCGGCGGCGCCCGGCGCGACGAGGAGAAGAGCCGGGCCAAGGAGCGCGTCTTCAGCTTCCGCGCCGCCGGCCATCGCTGGGATCCGCGCGCCCAGCGGCCCGAGCTGTGGAACCTCTATAACGGCCGCAAGGCCAAGGGAGAGAGCATCCGCGTCTTCCCGCTGAGCAACTGGACCGAGCGCGACGTCTGGCAATATATCCTGGCCGAGGACATCCCGATCGTCCCGCTCTACCTCGCCGCGCCCCGCCCGACGGTGACGCGCGACGGCCTGATCCTGATGGTCGACGACGATCGCTTCCCGCTGCGCGACGGCGAGGCGCCGGTCATGCGATCGGTGCGGTTCCGCACCCTCGGCTGCTATCCGCTGAGCGGCGCCATCGAAAGCGCGGCGGCCACGCTGGAGGCGCTGATCGCCGAGCTGGACGCCTCGACGATGTCGGAGCGGCAAGGCCGCGCGATCGACCGCGAGGAGGGCGCGGGCATGGAACGCAAGAAACGCGAGGGCTATTTCTAGAGTTTGATCCACTCAACAAGGAGCGTATCCGCTGTTGCGTATGTATTTGGC
>CAZTPD010000003.1:0-45190 GCA_964614625.1 uncultured Sphingosinicella sp.
CGGCATCGCGGTGGAGGCGGCGAGCTTCGACCTCAACCGCAGCGCCGCGCGGATCACGGGCGGCCTCGTCGGGCGCGTCTACAGCGTCGCCAACCGGGTGACGATGTCCGACGGCAGCATCGACGAGCGTTCGATCGCGCTGCGCGTGGAGGACAGGTGATGGCCGGGCCGACGGTGGAGCCGGGGCCGATCGCCGTGCCGCTGGCCGAGATCAGGGCCTGGCTCCGGATCGAAGGCAGCGGCGAGGACGCGATCCTGGCCGGGCTGGCGCGCGCCGCCGCCGACGCCTGCGAGGCGTTCACCGGACGGCTGCTGATCGCCCGCGCGGCGGCGGAGACGATCCCCGCGCCGCGCGGCTGGACGCGGCTGACGGCGGCGCCGGTGCGGGCGATCGAGTCGGTCGCGGCGATCGGCGCGGACGGCGAGGCCGAACCGCTGGCCGCCGAGGCCTATGCGATCGACATCGACGCGGCGGGCGAGGGCTGGGTGCGGCTGACCGGGCCGATCGCGGCGGCGCGCGTGCGCGTCGGCTACCGCGCCGGGCTGGCGGACGACCCCGCCGACCTGCCCGAGGCGATCCGGCACGGCATCGTCCGGCTGGCGGCGCATCTTCACGCCCACCGCGACGCGGCGGATGCGGGGAGCAGGCCGCCGCCGGCGGCCGTGACGGCCCTGTGGCGGCCCTGGCGCCGCCTGAGAGCGGGATAGGAGCGCGGCATGTTCGAGAGATTGACGGCGCGGGTGGAGCGGTGCGCGCGGGACAAAGCGGCCGCGCGGGCGCGGGAGATCGCGGCGCGGCTGGCGGACGGCGTGCCGCCGGGGATCGCCGTGGAGGCGGGGCCGGACGGCGTGCGCCTTTCCGGGCGCGGGCTCGTGCGGCGCTATGCGCTGGAGCCGGCGCTGCGCTGGCTGGCGGCGGAGGCGCGGCGATGAATGCGGGGGGCGCACTGGCGGCGGCGGCGAAGGCGCGGCTGGCCGGGGTGGCGGGGCTGACCGGCGTGTTCGACGCCCGACCCTGGCAGGCGGCGCATCCCTATGCGACCGTGGACGCGGGGGCGGAGATCGACTGGAGCCACAAGACCGGCGCGGGCCGCGAGGTGCGGCTCGTCATCGCCATCCGCGACAAGGGCGAGCGGCCGGAGCGGCTGCGGCGGCTGATCGCGGCGGCCGAGGGCGCGATGGACGGCCTGGCGGGCGCGGCGGAGGGGTGGCGGATCGTCAGCCTGGTTTTCCTGCGCGGGCGCGTGGTGGCCGACGGGCGCGACGGCTGGATCGGGACGATCGACTATCGCGCGCGCATGCTGGAAACGGAGGGATAAGCGTTGGGCGTTGCGCCCGCGCCAACCCTTCCGTTCGGGCTGAGCTTGTCGAAGCCTTGCCCTTCCTTTCTGCCTCAAGACAAGGGCAGGGCTTCGACAAGCTCAGCCCGAACGGTGTGTGGGAAGGCGTGGGCGCGCGGGTTGGTTATTCCGGGGTTTCCGGGGTTTCCGGGGTTTCCGGCGTCTCGGGCTGGGGTTCCTCGGCGGGCGGCTCCGGCGGCGGGGGCGGGGTCGCGGCGTCGACCTCGTCGCGATACCGCTCGACATAATTGACGCGCATGTCCTCCATGATCACGCCGGCGTCCTCCTCCGCGCGCGCGCGGTTGCCGCCGCCGCGCACGTCGCGCTGGATCAGGGCGTCGCGGAAGGCGGTGGCCTGGCCGGTGCACTGATCGGCGATCGTCGCCTCGAACCGGTCCGGCGTCACGCTCCGCTCGAGGCTCGCGTCCAGATGTTCGCGCAGGCAGGCCGAATAGGCCTGACGGGTGTTGGTGGTCGCATCGGACTGGGCCGCGACGGCAAGCGCAAGCACGAATGAAAGCATCCTCTACCCCCAATCTTTTGATTTGCTTGGACGAAAGGAGATTGCGCCATGAGCGCCGAAAAGGGAAGCGCCTTCTTGCTCAAGATCAGCGACGGGGAAGATCCGCCCGCCTTCGCCACCGTGGCCGGGATGCGGACCACGCAGATGTCGGTGAACGGCGAGGCGGTGAACGTCACCTCCAAGGATTCGGGCGGGTGGCGCGAATTGCTGTCCGGCGCGGGCGTGCGCTCCGTGTCGGTGGCGGCGAGCGGGATCTTCACGGGCTCGACGGCGGAGACGCGGCTCAAGACCAATGCGCTGGCCGGGACGCTCGACGAATATGAGCTGAGCTTCGAGAGCGGCGAGCGGATGCGTGGGCGCTTCCTGGTGACGCGGCTCGATTATGCCGGGGATCATAATGGCGAGCGCAGCTATGCGCTGGCGCTGGAAAGCTCCGGCGCGGTGGCGGCGATATGAGCCGGGCGGCCAATCCGGCGCGGGGCGAGGCGGCGATGCTGGTGGGCGGCGCGAAGCTGGTGCTGCGGCCGAGCTTTTCCGCCCTGGTCGCGGCGGAGGCGGAGCTGGGGCCGCTCTTCGCGCTCGTCGAGCGGGCGGTGGAGGGGCGGCTGACTTTGGCCGAGATGGCGGGGCTGTTCTGGCATTGCGTGCATGAGCGGCCGGAGGGCTGCACGCGCGAGGCGATCGGCGCGGCGGTGACGGACGGCGGGCTGGCGAAGGCGACGCCGGTGCTGAAGGTGCTGCTGACGCAGATATTGCAAGGGCGTGTTTAGCGAGAGCGCGGGGCGGCTGGCGGGGCTGGCCGGGGCCTTGCTGGGGTGGCGGCCGGAGGAGTTCTGGGCGGCGACGCCGGCGGAGCTGGCGGCGGTGCTGGCCGCGATGGCGGGCGGCGAGGGCGCCTGCGCGACGCGGAGCGACCTGGCGCGGCTGATGGAGATGTTTCCGGACGCATAACAGCCGTCATTCCGGCGAAGGCCGGAATCCATCTTACTTTTCGGGCCAATCCGGCAGGGAAGAAGGTGGATCCCGGATCAAGTCCGGGATGACGAGGGAAGGGAAGCAAGGTGGACGAAGAGATCGAGCGGCTGGTGATCGGCGTGCGGGCCGACACCGCCGCCTTCGCGCGCGACGTGGCGGCGATGCGGGCCGAGCTGGACGGGCCGCTGGCGGGCGGGGCGGATCGGGCCGGGCGGGCGCTGGAGACGGCGCTGGCGCGGGCGCTCCGGACCGGGCGGCTGGGCTTCGAGGATCTGAAGCGCGTGGCGCTGTCGGCGATGGCGGAGATCGCCGCCGCATCGATCCGGACGGGGCTCGGCGCGCTGCTGGGCGGCGGCAAGGGGCTGGGCGGGACGATGGGGGCGCTGCTCGGCGCGATCGGCGGGCTGCCGGGGCGGGCGGCCGGCGGGCCGGTGGCGCCGGGGCGGCCCTATCTGGTCGGCGAGCGCGGGCCGGAGCTGTTCGTGCCGACCGCGAGCGGGCGGGTGGAGACGATGGGCGCCCAAGCGCCGCGCGAGGTGCGGGTGAGCATCAGCATCAACGCGCCGGCGGGCGAGCCGGCGGGGGCGCTCAGGGCGTCGGGCCGGCAGGTGGCGCGGGCCGTCAGGGCGGCGCTGATGCGGGTGGAGGATTGAACGTGGGGCACTGGCTCGCGCCATCCGACAGCGCGAAAGTATCGGGGACCGTCAAGCGGTTCGATGCGCGTTACTGGACTGTCGATTTTCCGCGGCCGATGATGGCGAGCGCGGTGACCACGGGGCCGAATGCGCTGCGGGTCGAGGCGGTGTTCTACAAGGCGGACGATCTGGCGGGGTTGATCTGGGAAGCCGAGGATCGGTGGGATCATCCGTTGCTGAAGTATCGGACGGACAGGGATTTCCGGCGGTGCCGATTGTCCTTTCGCTGGCGGTCGGGCGGGCTGGTGCCGCTGGACGGGGTGCATGGGCCGACGTTGACCATCGAGGGGCGGGGCGCGAGCGGGGCGGCGCGGAGCTGGTTCGTGCGGCTGTGGAACTATGCGGCCGGATCGTCGGAGGATGCGGTGGTGAGCCTCGACTTCGCGGCGCTGGCCGGGGGCTGGGCGGCGGACGATCCGGTCTGGGCGGGCGACGTGGACCGGATGTTCGTCTCGCTGGTGCCGCCCGGTTATAGCGGGGCGGACGCGATGCTGCCCGCGCCCGCCGAAGGCTGGGCGGAGATGAGCGCGATCGCCTGCGAGGGCTCCGGATCGGTGCTGGCGGTCGGCGACACGATCGTGCCGGAGCATCGGCTGCGGATGGCGACGGGCTATGACGATCTCTATCACCTGATTCCGGAGCGGATGCTGCACAATGTGCTGCGGCTCGGCTATCGGGGCGTCATCAACCATTATGTGGGCATGAGCCATTATTTCCGGCTCGACGGGGCGCTGGAGGTGACGGGTGCGCTCAATGCGCCCTGCGCGGCGTGGCATGCGGATTTCCTGGCGCGGGCGAAGGCGCTGGGGTTCGAGGCGATCCTGTCGCTGAGCTACGAATTGCTCGACGCGCATTGCCCGGAGGCGTGGAAGCAGCGGGACGGGGAGGGGAATCCGGCGCTGACCGGGTGGACGCCGCCTTCGGCGCTGCTGTCGCCGGCCAATGACGACGCGATGGGCTGGCTGCGGGATGTGGCGGCGGCGTTCGCGGGGCTGGCGGTGGCGGCGGGGCAGCCTGTGCGCTTCCAGGTGGGCGAGCCGTGGTGGTGGGTGACCGGGGACGGGCGCATCTGCCTTTACGACGACGCGGCGGTGGCGGCGTTCGATCCGGCGGCGATTCCGGACGTGCGCGGGGCGCTGGGCGCGGCGCAGATCGCGACGCTCGACGCGGCGGGCGCGGTGCTGGCGGCTTCGACGGCGGCGCTTTGCGCGGCGGTGCGCGCGGTGGACGAGGATGCCGAGACCTTGCTGCTCGTCTTCCTGCCGACCGTGCTGGAGGGCGCGGAGGTGAAGCGGGCGAACGTGCCGCTCGGTTGGGCGTCGCCCGCCTTCGATGTGTTGCAGCTCGAGGATTACGACTGGGTGACGGCGGGGCGTTCGGGCGCGACGGGGCCGGCGGTGGCGGAGATGGAGGCGCGGCTCGGTTATCCGGTGGCGGAGCAGCATTATCTGGCCGGCTTCGTGCTGAACGCCGAGGATCGGGACCAGTGGCACGCCATCGCGGCGGCGGCCGGGGCGGCGCGGAGGCGGGGGACGGACCAGGTGTTCGTCTGGGCGCTGCCGCAGGTGCTGCGCGATGGCTTCGTGCATTTCGAGATTGGAGAGGACGAGGTGGACGCTTTCGACGATGTGCGCTTTCCGATCGCGCTGGGGCGCGAGGCGAGCGTGGAACCGGCTTTCTCGACCGCGATCGCGACGACGGCGGGCGGGGCGGAGCAGCGCAATGCCGAATGGGCCGATGCGCGGTTGTCGTTCGACGCGGGGCCGGGGGTGCGCGGCGAGGCCGACCTGCACGCGCTGATCGCCTTCTTCCGGGCGCGGCGCGGGGCGGCGGCGGGGTTCCGGTTCGAAGACCCTTTCGACAACAGTTCCAATGGGATGACCGACGAAGTTGAGCCGGTGGATCAGGAGATCGGGACGGGCGACGGGACGCGAACCGACTTCCTTCTGGTCAAGCATTATGGCGGGCAGGCGCGGCGGATCACGCGGCCGGTGGCGGGGAGCGTGCGGGTCGCGGTGGACGGCGTGGAGCAGGCGAGCGGGTGGGCGCTGTCTGCGAAGGGCGTGGTCAGCTTCGCGGCGGCGCCGGCGGAGGGCGCGGCGGTGACGGCGGGCTTCCGCTTCGACGTGCCGGTGCGCTTCGCCGAGGATCGGCTGAGCGTCAGCCGCGCGACCTTCGCGGCGGGGGAAATCCCGTCCGTGCCGCTGATCGAGATCCGGGAATAGGAACCCTCTCCCCTGGGGGGAGAGGGGAGGGTGAGGGGGCTCGGCTTCTCAGGATAATTCCGGTCGCCCGTGCCCCCTCACCAACTGCGCCTAAGGCCCGGCTGCGCCGGACCCAAGGCTTCGTATCCTCTCCCCGTCGGGGAGAGGGGGGATATATCGGGGAGAGGGGGATATATGATGATGCACGATTTCCTTGCACATGACCTTACCTCCTTCGCCCTATGCTGGCGGCTGGAGCGGCGGGACGGGGTGGCGATCGGGTTCACGGCGCATGACCGCGATCTGGTCGTCGACGGGCTCGTCTATCGCGCGGCGCCGGGGATGCTGCCGTCGGCGATCACGCTGTCGGACGGGTTCGCGGCCGATGCGCTGGACGTGAAGGGCGCGCTGACCAGTGACGCGATCCGGGCCGGGGATCTGGCCGCCGGGCGCTGGGACGGGGCGGCGGTGGCGATCTTCATGACCGACTGGGCGGCGCCGGGGGCCGAGCGACTGGAGATCGCGCGCGGGGTGCTGGGCGAGGTTTCGACCGAGGGGGAGGGCTTCGAGGCGGAGCTGAAGGGGCCGGCGGCGATGCTGGACCGGCCGGTGGTCGCGCAGACCTCGCCGGAATGCCGGGCGATGCTGGGCGACGCGCGCTGCCGGATCGACATGGCGCCGCGCACGCGGCTGACGCGGATCGCGGCGGTGACGGACGAGGATGTTGTCGAGGTGGCGGGCGCGGCGGCGGGGAATGCCTACGGCTATGGCCGGTTGCGTTGGATCGGCGGGAGGAACAGCGGGCTGGAGAGCGCGATCCTGCGGAGCGAGGGAGTGTTGCTGACGTTGCGGGAGCCGCCGCATTTCGTGCCCGAGATCGGCGACCTGGTCGAGATCGCGGAAGGGTGCGACCGGAGCCTCGCGACCTGCGCGGGGCGGTTCGGCAATGCGGCGAACTTTCGCGGTGAGCCGCACCTGCCGGGGATCGATTTGCTGACGCGGTATCCGGGCGGCTGAGGGCTGCCCTTTCGTGGGCTGAGTGCCCACCCCCTAGCCCCCTCCCGCGAGCGGGAGGGGGGATTCAATCGAGGAGAAGACTTATGCGGCTGCGTGTCTGCGCGGGGTTGCTGGCGCTCGTCCTGAGCGGCTGCGCCCATATTCCCGAACATGTGCTGGTGATCGTCGACGGCAACCGGATCGAGGTGGTGAAGGCGCCGCCCGCGCCGGCCGAAGATTCGGACGATGAGGAAGAGTGAGGCGGCGCGGATCGTCGCGCGGGCGCGGGGGCTGATCGGCACGCGCTTTCGCCCGCAGGGGCGCGATCCGGCGGCGGGGCTCGATTGCATCGGGCTGGTCGCGGCGGCGGCGGGGATCGCCGATCCGCCCGGCGGCTATGCGCTGCGCGGGGGATCGGCGGACATGCTGGCGGCGGGGCTGCGCGCGGCGGGGTTTCGGCCCGCGCGGGCGATGCAGGCGGGCGATGTGCTGGCGATGCGGAGCGGGCCGGAGCAGCTTCATCTCGGCGTCTGGACCGGCGAGGGGCTGGTCCATGCCGATGCGGGGCTGCGGCGGATCGTCGAGCGGCCGGGCGTGCCGGATTGGCCGGCGCTGGGCGTGTGGCGGCCGGCGCGCGGGAGACGGTGAATGGCGACCTTGATCCTGACCGCGGTGGGGACCGCGATCGGCGGGCCGATCGGCGGCGCCGTCGGCGCGATCCTCGGCCAGCGGATCGACCAGGCGGTGCTCGGCCCCAAAATGCGGCACGGGCCTCGGCTGGGCGATCTCGCCGTGCAGACCTCCACCTACGGCACGGCGATCCCGAAGCTGTTCGGGACGATGCGGGTGGCGGGGACGGTGATCTGGGCGACCGACCTCAATGAGACGCGATCGACCAGCGGCGGCGGCAAGGGGCGGCCGAAGACCGTGTCCTATGCCTATTCGGCGAGCTTCGCGGTGGCGCTGTCGGGGCGGCCGATCCGGGCGGTGCGGCGGATCTGGGCGGACGGCAAGCTGCTGCGCGGCGCGGCGGGGGACTTCAAGAGCGCGACGGGGTTCCGGCTTTACCTCGGCGACGAGGATCAGGCGGTCGATCCGCTGATCGCCTCGGCCGAGGGGGTGGGGCAGGCGCCCGCCTTTCGCGGCATCGCCTATGCGCTGTTCGAGACTTTCCAGCTCGAGGATTACGGCAACCGCATTCCCTCGCTGACCTTCGAGGTCGAGGCCGATTTCGGGCCGGTGGCGATCGGGGCGATCGCGGCGGAATTGAGCGGCGGGGCGGTGGCGGCCGGGGAGACGCCGGCGCTGGGCGGCTATGCGGCGAGCGGGGACAGCGTGCGCGGGGCGGTGGAAGCCCTGTCCGACATCGTGCCGCTGTCGCTGGCCGATCGCGACGGGACGCTGCGGCTGCGGGCGGGGACAAGCGAGCCGGTCGCGATCGGCGCGGACGAGGAGCGGGGACGGCGCCGGATCGTGCGGCGGGCGGCCGGATCGGTGCCGGGCGAGGTGAGCATCGCTTATTACGATCCGGCGCGGGATTATCAGACCGGGTTGCAGCGCGCGACGACGGGCGCGGCGGACCCGGAGGGCGCGGACCGGCGGGCGCTGCCGGCGGCGCTTGCGGCGGGCGCGGCCAAGGGGCTGGCCGAGCATCGGCTGGCCTGGCTGCGCGCCGGGCGGATCGGCGCGACGATCGGGCTCGGCTGGGCGCGCTGCGGATTGCGGCCGGGCGACGGGGTGATTCTGGACGGCGAGGCGGGGCGCTGGCGGGTGGACCGCTGGACATTGGGCGCCGAGGGGCTGTCGCTGGAGTTGCGGCGGGTGAGCGCCGGGGCGCTGCCGCCGCCCGCCGAGGCGTCGCCCGGGAGCGGCGTGAAGGAGGAGGACCGGCCGCACGGGCCGACCAGCTTGCGGCTGTTCGACCTGCCGCTGGGCGAGCCGCCGGGCGCGCAGCCTCTGCTGTTCGCGGCGGCGGCGGGGGTCGAGCCGGGCTGGCGGCGCGCGGGGCTGCTGGCGAGCTTCGACGGCGGCGGGAGCTGGAGCGATATCGGGCCGACCGCGCCGGCGGCGGTGATGGGCGCGGCGCTGACGGTGCTCGCGCCGGGCGGCGCGGCCTTGCTGGATCTGTCGTCGAGCGTCGAGATCGAGCTGCTGAACGAGGCGATGTGGCTGGAAGGCGCGAGCGACGCGGCGCTGGCGGGCGGGGCGAATCTGGCGCTGATCGGCGGCGAGCTCGTCCAGTTCGGCGCGGCGGACTGGATCGCGCCGGGCCGTTTCCGGCTGTCGCGGCTGCTGCGCGGGCGGCGCGGCACCGAATGGGCGGCCGGGACGCACGCGGCGGGGGAGGGCTTCACGCTGATCGAGCGCGAGAGCCTCGTCGCGATCGAGACGCCGGCGGGCGCGATCGGTGGCGAGGCGCGGCTGTCGGCGAGCGGCGCGGGGGATGCGGAGCCGGCGACGGCGGCGGTTCCCGTCAGCGGAGACTCGCTGCGCCCGCCCGCGCCCGTGCATCTCACCGCCGAGCGGAATGCGGCGGGCGACATCCTGATCCGCTGGGTGCGGCGCAGCCGGATCGGCTGGGCCTGGCAGAGCGGCGCCGACACGCCGCTTGGCGAGGAGCGCGAGGCCTATCGGCTGACGCTTTCCGGCGACGGCTTTGCCCGGACGATCGAGCCGGACGCATCGCATCATATCTATGGCGCGGCGGCGCAGGCGGCCGACGGGCCGGCCGGTGCGCTGCATATCGCGGTGGCGCAGATCGGCACTCATGCCGCCTCCCGCCCGGCCGCGCTGATTTTCGAATGAGGAGATCGCGAACATGACCGAGACGAGCGGGCGCTTCGCGCTGCCCTTCATCCTGCCCGGGCAGGCGCAGAAGGAGCTGTTCCACAACGAGGCGCTGGTGACGATCGACGGCGCGCTGCATCCGTCGGTCGAGGAGATCGCCGACGATCCACCCGGCGCGCCGGATGACGGCGAGAGCTGGATCGTCGGCGCGGCGGCGAGCGGCGCCTGGTCGGGCAAGGCGCACATGCTCGCGATCTGGACGGGCGGGGGCTGGCGGTTCGTCGCGCCCGTTCCCGGCATGACGGCGTGGGACAGATCGGCCGGCCTGTGGAGATACTGGACGGGCGCCGCATGGTCCGACGGCGCGTGGCCGGCGGCGGCGATCCGGATCGGCGGGCAGCAGGTGCTCGGCCCCCGGCTCGCCGAAGTGCCGAATCCCGCGGGCGGCGCCACCGTCGACGCGGAGGCCAGGGCGGCGATCGGCGCCCTGATTGCGACATTAAAGTCACACGGGCTGACCGATTGAAGATTCCTCTCCCGATCCATGCAACCCGATGGGCTTCGCGTCGTTACGGTGCGGTTCTGTAAGCTGTCGTTCATCTTCGATGGGTAGTGCGGCCTTTCAGCAACAGGTCTGCGGCGAACCGCGCTTGCGCGCAAAGTCCGCTTACCGTAAGGAGTTCACCGTCGTTCCCGATGGAACGCAGAAGAAAGGGGAAGATTTATGCGGAAGCTCGCCATTGTTGTGGCGCTGTCGTCCACCGTGATCGCGACTCCGGCACTTGCGCGCAACGGCGCCTGGTATGTCGGCGGCGATTTCGGTGCCATGATCGTCGAGGATATCGGCCATGACTTCGGTCGTGGGGTTTCCATTCCTGGCGGCAACGCCCAGGTCGAAGTCGATCACGAATATGGCTATGACGGCGCGCTCTTCGTGGGCTACGATCTCGGTTCGTTCCGGATCGAGGCCGAGGTCGCCTACAAGCGGGCGGATCTGGAAGCCGTCGAATCGGTTATCCGGCTGCCCGGAAATGGCGGACCGCAGGGCGGCGCCGGACCGCAGACCGTCTATTCGCCGGTCGGCGGCAACACCAGCGCCCTGAGCTTCATGGTCAACGGCCTGGTCGACTTCGGCGACGAGGATGGCCTGAGCGGCTTCATCGGCGGCGGCGTCGGCATCGCGCGCGTCGATTACAACAATCAGCGCATCTTCGCCAATCAGGGCGCCTTCCTCGACGATTCCGACACGCGCTTCGCGTGGCAGATCGTCGCCGGCGTGCGTCAGGCGATCAGCGACAATGTCGACATCACCCTGCGCTATCGCTTCTTCAACGTCGCCGATCTGGAGACGGTGAACTATCTCGGCGACGTGTCGCAGTCGCGGTTCCGGTCGCACAGCCTGTTGGGCGGCATCACGTTCAACTTCGGGGCGCCTCCGCCGCCGCCTCCGCCGCCTCCGCCGCCTCCGCCGCCTCCGCCTCCGCCTCCGCCGCCTCCCCCGCCGCCGCCGCCTCCGCCGGTGACGCCGGGTCCGTTCATCGTGTTCTTCGACTGGGATAAGTCGGACATCACGCCGCAGGCGGCTGCGATCCTGGACAACGCGGCTGCTGCCTATCAGCAGACCGGCCAGGCGCAGGTGGTTCTCGCGGGTCACGCCGACCGTTCGGGTCCGGCGGACTACAATGTGGGCCTCTCGCAGCGTCGCGCCGACTCGGTCGCGAGCTACCTCGAGGGTCGCGGCGTGCCGCGGTCCGCGATGTCGACCGAGGCGTTCGGCGAAAGCCGTCCGCTGGTCGAGACGGCCGACGGCGTCCGCGAGCCGCAGAACCGGCGCGTGGAGATCACCTTCGGCCCCGGCTCCGGCTGGTAAGAAGGTCGTCCGCCGCTTCGGCGGCGGGCACGCCACGAAAATGGGAGCCGGTCCGTTCGGGCCGGCTCCCTTTTCTTTTGGGGCCGCGCCCGTGGCGGGCATTTTCCCACGGCAAGCCGGCGCGCGGGGCGGGACAAGCGCCTTGTTCGCCCATGCCGGGCTCTGGTAACGCCGCCCCGGTTCACGTCCGCAAGGAGACACGATGCGCATCGCGATTATCGGAACCGGCTATGTCGGCCTGGTTTCGGGAGCCTGCTTTTCCGATTTCGGCCATGACGTGGTGTGCGTCGACAAGGACGGGGAGAAGATCGGGGCGCTCGATCGCGGCGTGATGCCGATCTTCGAGCCGGGCCTCGACCAGCTTGTCGCGCGCAACGTGGCGGGCGGGCGGCTGTCCTTCACCACCGACCTTGTCGCGGCGGTCTCGGGCGCCGAGGCGATCTTCATCGCGGTGGGCACGCCGTCCCGTCGAGGCGACGGCCATGCCGATCTCAGCTACGTCCACGGCGCCGCGCGCGAGATCGCCGGGGCGCTGACCGGCCCGGCCGTCATCGTCACCAAATCGACCGTGCCGGTGGGGACGGGCGACGAGGTCGAGCGGATCGTGCGCGAGGCGGCGCCCGGCGTGGAGACCTGGGTGGTCTCCAATCCGGAATTCCTGCGCGAGGGCGCGGCGATCGAGGATTTCAAGCGTCCCGACCGGATCGTGGTCGGCGCCGAGGATGCGCGCGCGGCGGAGATCATGCGCGAGATCTATCGCCCGCTCTATCTCAACAAGGCGCCCCTGCTGATCACCTCGCGGCGCAGCGCGGAACTGATCAAATATGCGGCCAACGCCTTCCTGGCGACGAAGATCACCTTCATCAACGAGATCGCGGACCTGTGCGAGGCGGTGGGCGGCGACGTGCAGGACGTGGCGCGCGGCATCGGGCTGGACGGGCGGATCGGCGCCAAGTTCCTCCATGCCGGCCCCGGCTATGGCGGCTCGTGCTTTCCCAAGGACACGCTCGCTTTGCTGAAGACCGCCGAGGACAATCGCGCGCCGCTCCGGATCGTCGAGGCGGTGGTCAAGGTCAACGACGCGCGCAAGCGGGCGATGGGCCGCAAGGTGCTGCGCGCGCTGGGCGAGGAGCCGCGCGGCAAGACGGTCGCCTTGCTCGGGCTCACCTTCAAGCCGAACACCGACGACATGCGCGAGGCGCCGTCGATCGCCATCGTCCAGGCGCTGGAGGATGCCGGGGTGAAGGTGCGCGGCTACGATCCGGAGGGGACGGAGCAGGCGCGGCAGCTGATGCCGAACGTCACACTGTGCGCCGATCCCTACGAGGCGGCCCGGGGCGCCGACGCGGTGGTGCTGGTCACCGAATGGGACGTGCTGCGCGCGCTCGATCTCAGGCGCCTCGCCGGCGCAATGGCCAATCCCGTCCTCGTCGATCTGCGCAACGTCTATCCGCCCGAGGAAGTCGAGGCGGCGGGGCTCAAGGGATACCAGATCGGAAAGCCGGGGCGCGACTGAAGCCGAAAGGCAGGCAACCCATTCGGGCGCGGCTCGTTCACATCACGGATTGAAGGGGAGAGTGCAATGACATTCCGGACCATGTGCGCGATCGCGGCGGGCGCGATGCTGGCGGCGGGCTGCTCGACCGAGACGCGCGACAATGGCGCGGTTGCCGTCGATGACAATATCGCGGTCGCGGCGGCCGAGACGCTGAGCGCCGATCTTCGCGACCCGGACGGGGCGACGCTGGCGCGGGCGACATTGTCGCAGGCGGGCGATGCCGTGCAGGTCCGGCTCGAGGCGGCGGGGCTGCCGGCCGGCACCTATGGCGCGCATGTCCACATGACCGGACGTTGCGACGCGCCCGATTTCGACAGCGCGGGGGGGCACTGGAACCCGACGGAGCATCAGCATGGCCGCGACAATCCTGAGGGCGCGCATCTCGGCGACCTGCCGAACCTCATCGTCGCCGCCGACGGCAGCGGCGCGATCACGTTCGACATCGCCGGCGCGACGCTGCGCGGCGGCGACAACGCCGTGCTGGACGAAGACGGCGCGGCGGTGATCGTCCATGCCGATCCGGACGATTACCGGACGGATCCCAGCGGCAATAGCGGCGCACGGATCGCCTGCGGCGTGGTCGGCTAGGGTCGGATTCTCCTGATTTGAATCCCTCTCTCCGTTCGGCCCCGGACTTGATCCGGGGGTGTCGAAGCCCTGTCCTTCTCTTCTGCACAAAGAAAGGACAGCCCTTCGACAGGCTCAGGGCGAACGGAGGGGTGTTTCAATGCTGCCGGATCAAGTTCTGGACTCCCGTCAAACCGGCTCGCCGGCCGTCCGGGCACGATCAAGCTTCGTCGCTTCGGCGGCCGGCAATGTGCGGTAGAGATACAGCAAAGCCGCCAGCGAGAGCGGCACGACGGCGATCAGCGCGATCATCCCCAGCCCGAGATCGCCGAACGCGATCGACAGCCGCCCGGCCAGATAGGGGCCGAGCGCGAGGCCGATCAGGGTCGTGCCGAGGAAGAAGGTCGCGGTCGCCGCGCCGCGCATGCGCGGCAGGACGAGATCCTGTGTCGTCGCGGCGGCGGCGCCCAGCGCCATGCTGGAGAGCGCCGTCATCGGCAGCTGGAGCAGGTAGAAGAGGGTGAGATCGCGGGTGGTGAAGGCCGCGACGATCAGCGGCAGCGGCAGGACGAGGCCGCAGGCGATGACGATCACGCGGCCGGCCGGATTGGTCCGCCGCAGCCGATCGGCCAGCCGCCCGCCCAGCACCACGCCGAGGAAACCGCCCGCCGCACCCGATCCGCCGATGATGAAGCCGGCGATCGCCGGATCGGCGCCCAGCACGCGCAGCGCATAGGGCGCCGACCAGAAGCTCGCCGAATAAGCGAGGAAGGCGATCAGGCCATAGCCGAGCACTGTGCACAGGAAGGCCGGCGATCCCCAGATGAGCTGGAAGGTCGGCGCGTCGCGCAGCCGCAGCGCCGTCGCCCAGGAGAAGACGGCGTAGAAGCCCAATCCGATCGCGATCCACTGGGCATGATCGCCGGTCAGCGCGATGAGCGCGAAGGCGAGCGCGGCCAGCAGCGCCGCGACCGCGATATTGGTCGACAGGGCGCCGACGCCGCGCCGGGCCGCGCCGATCAGGGTGAACGGCGGGATGACGGTCAGCAATTCCTGGAAGAAGCCGCGGAAGGGCCGGGCGGGCGGCGGCGTGACGATGCCTTCCGACTGGCCGCGCAAGGGCTCGCGCAGGGTCGCCACCCACATGGCGAGCAGCAGGCCGGGCAAGCCGACGGCGAGGAACGCCGCCTGCCAGCCGACCAGGCCGAGCGGCCCGCCGCCGGGGAAGGACGCGTTCCAGTTCTGGACGATCGCGCCGCCGATGAAGAGCGACAGGCCGCCGCCGATATAGAGGCCCGAGGAATAGATGGCGAGCGCGGTGGCGCGCTTCTCCTTCGGGAAATAGTCCGAGATCAGCGAATAGGCGCACGGGCTCGCCGTCGCCTCGCCGACGCCGACGCCGACGCGCGCCGCGGTGAGCATCGTGCCGGTCTTGGCGAAGCCGGACAAGGCGGTCGCCGCCGACCACAAAGCGAGGCCGCCCGCCATCAGCTTCACCCGGTTCCAGCTGTCCGCCAGCCGGCCGAGCGGAATGCCGAACAGGGCGTAGAAGACGCCGAAGGCGGTGCCGTAGAGGAAGCCGATATCGGCGTCGCTGAGACCGAGATCGGCCTTGATGTCCTCGGCGAGGATCGAGAGGATCTGCCGATCGATGAAGTTCAGCATGTAAACGAGGACGAGGAGCCCGAGCACGTAACGGGCGTAGGATTCGTTGCTCTTCGATTCGGATGCAGAAGCGACCGTGTCCGCAGCGTCCGTCGCCATGCATCTCTCCATTGTCGCTCTTTTGCCATAGGGCTAGCAGAGCGGGGCGTATTGGCAACATCATGGATGCGATGGCGGTCTCTATTCTCTTCGTCTGCCTCGGCAATATCTGCCGGTCGCCGCTCGCCGAGGCCGCGTTCCGCGCCGAGGCGGCGCGCATGGGTCTCGACGTCGAAGTCGATTCCGCCGGCACGGGCGACTGGCATGTCGGCCATCCGCCCGATCCGCGCGCGCGGGCCACGGCGGCGCGCCACGATATCGACATCTCGCATCTGCGCGCCCGGCAGGTGACGCATGGCGATTTCGCGAGATTCGATCATATCGTCGCGCTCGACACCCGCAATCTGGCCGACCTGCTGACGCTGCGGCCGCGCGAGTCGCGCGCGCGGATATCCCTGCTGCTCGATCATGCGGAGGGCCGCGAGGGCGAGGCGGTTGCCGATCCCTATCATGGCGACGACAGTGATTTCGATCGCGCCTGGGCGGACATCGCCCTGGGCGTGCGCGGCCTGGCCGAACGCATCGCCGCCGGGGGATGAGCGGCGCTTGACTCGTATCTGCTATTTCGTTAGTTGCCTAATTAACGAAATAGCAGATACGGGATGACGCGATGAGCCTTTTCGCCACGATGTTCGCGGCCGCCGGTTTGGCGCTCTCGCCTGTGGAAACGACGATCGAGATCGCCGGGCCGACGGGGGCGCTGGCCGGCACGATGCTGGCGCCCGCCGAGGCGGACAATGCGCCGGTCGCGCTGATCATTCCGGGCTCGGGGCCGACCGACCGGGACGGCAACAACCCGATGGGCGTGCGCGCGGCGCCCTACCGCCTGCTGGCCGAAAGCCTGGCCGGGCGCGGCGTCGCGACGCTGCGGATCGACAAGCGCGGCATGTTCGGCAGCGCCGGCGCGGCGGCGGACGCCAATGCCGTCACCGTGGCGGATTACGCCGCCGACATGCAGGCCTGGATCGCCGAGGCGCGGCGGCGCACGGGCGCGCCCTGCGTCTGGCTGCTGGGACATAGCGAGGGCGGGCTGGTGGCCCTCGTCGCGGCGGGGGACGCGGGGGAGGGGGTCTGCGGGCTCCTGCTCGTCGCCGCGCCAGGCCGCCCGCTGGGCGTCGTGCTGCGCGAGCAGCTTCGCGCCAATCCGGCCAACGCGCCGCTGCTCGACGACGCCATGACGGCGATCGACCGGCTGGAGGCCGGCGAGCGCGTCGATTCCTCCGGCTTCCATCCGGCGTTGCAGGGCCTGTTCGCGCCGCAGATCCAGGGCTTCCTCATCAGCCTCCTGTCCTACGATCCGGCCGAGCTGGCGGCGCGATCGGGGCGGCCGACGCTCATCCTCAACGGCGGGCGCGACATCCAGATCACCGAGGCCGACGCGCGCCGCCTGGCCGAAGCGGCCCCGGGCGCGCGGCTCGTCATCCTGCCCGAGGTCAATCATGTGCTGAAGGCGGTCGCATCCGACGACCGCGCCGCGAACCTCGCCGCTTATGCCGATCCCGATCTGCCGCTCGCGCCGGGCGTGGCGGAGGCGATCGCCGATTTCGTGCGAGAGGCCGGGCGGTGAACATCGTCTTCGAGGCGCTGGCGCATCCGACGCGCCGGGCGATCCTCGAAATGCTGAAGAGCGGCTCCCGGACTGCGGGCGAGATCGCCGAGACGTTCGACGTATCGAAGCCGACCATGTCCGGCCATTTCGCCAAGCTCAAGGAGGCGGGGCTGATCCATGCCGACCAGCAGGGGACCAGCATCGTCTATTCGATCAACATGTCGGTGCTGGAGGAGGCCGTGATGGGCTTCATGGGCCGCTTCGGCGGCCGCGCCGGGAAGGAAGCGAAGGGGAAAAGGGCATGACCCGCAAGACGATGGGGATCGCATCGGCGCTCCTGGTGCTGACGATGCTGGCGACCGGCTTGTGGGCGGGGCTGCGCCTGCCCGGCGACGCGCTGCTGCCCGTGCACTGGAACATCATGGGCGAGGCTGATCGTTTCGCCGGGAAATGGGAGGCGCTGATGCTGCTGCCCGGGGTCGCCGCCTGTGTCTCCCTGCTCCTCTATTTCCTGCCGGTCCTGGAGCCGAGGCGGAAGGGGCTGGAGCGCAGCCAGGGCCTCTATCTCGCGAGCTGGCTGGGGACGCTGTTCGTGATCGGCCTTTCCTATGTCGCGATCCTGGGCGTGGCGATCGGCCATCCCGTGCCGGTGCTCCAGCTCATCACCGCCGGGCTCGGCGTCCTGTTCCTGCTGATCGGCAATCAGCTCGGCAAGTCGCGGAGCATGTACATGGTGGGCATCCGCACGCCTTGGACGCTCGCCGACGAGGAGGTGTGGATTCGCACGCACCGGCTGGGCGGCCGGCTGATGGTGGGCGCGGGCCTCGTGCTGCTGGCGCTCGCCGTCACCGGGGCGCCGGCCGTGATCGTCGGCGCGGCGCTGGCGGGATCGATCGCTGTGATCGTTCTCGTCCCCGTCCTCTACTCCTTCCTGCTCTGGCGCCGGCTGCGCGGCGGTCAGCCGAGCGAGTAGCGGGCGGCTTCGTCATAGACGGCGCCTTCGGGCGTCAGCCGGCTCTCGAAGAGGCTGAAGCGGTCGATCCGGAAAGGCGGGCTGGCGAGGCCGCCCGATCCCTCGACGAAACCGCCCACCGGCCCTGAACTGCGATTGAGCCGCGCCAGCGTGATGTGCGGCTGGTAGGCCCGCCGGTCCGGCGCGACGCCGACGCGGAGCAGCGCCTGATCGATCTTCTTGTGCAGCGCGTGGAGCGGCTCCTGCGGCGACACGCCGGCCCAGACCGCGTCGACCCGGCCGCGCTTGTCGAACGCGCCGACGCCGTCGAGCGCGATCTCGAAGCCGGGATGATGGACGCCGCCCAGCGCCGCGTGGACATCGCCGGCGAGATGGCGGTCCACCTCGCCGATGAAGCGCAAGGTGAGATGGAGCTGGGCGTCGCTCTGCCAGCGCGCGCCGCCGATCCCGCCCATCGCGGCGCGCAGGATTTCGCGGATTTGCGCGGGCGGGCGGATGGCGACGAACAGGCGTTGCATGGCGTGGCTGATATCAAAGCTTTCGCGGCGATTCATAACGTCTGGCGCACATTATGCACGCGATCGGCTCCGGTTTTGCTTGAAAGGCGGGGCCGATCCCACGATATTGTTCCCGTTCGGCGATTTTCGCCGGAGAAGGGAGAACTGAAAGATGGCCAATTGGTCTGACCCCCGGATGGGCGGCACCTCACAGGCGACCGCAACCGTCGGCACGGCCGATGTCGCCTTCGACGCGGGCCTGCGCTCGCACATGCTTTCCGTCTACAATTACATGACGTCCGGCATCCTGCTGACGGGCATCGTCGCGCTGCTGTTTTCGCAGTGGGAAGGTGCGCCGGCCGTGCTGTTCGGCCCGGGCATCCTCAAATATCTGATCATGTTCGCGCCGCTCGGCTTCGTGCTGGTGCTGAGCTTCGGCATCAACCGGCTGTCCCAGGGGACGGCGCAGATCCTGTACTGGACCTTCGCGGTGGCGATGGGCCTGTCGCTCTCGTCGATCTTCTTCGTCTATACGCAGGGCTCGATCGCGCTGACCTTCTTCGCGACCGCCGCCGCGTTCGCGAGCCTCAGCCTCTACGGCTACACCACCAAGAAGGATCTGTCCGGCATGGGCACGTTCCTGATCATGGGCGTGGTCGGCCTGATCGTCGCCTCGGTGGTCAACCTGTTCTGGATGAACGACACGTTCAGCCTCGTCATCGCGGCTTTGGGCGTGCTGATCTTCGCGGGGCTGACCGCCTACGACACGCAGAAGATCAAGAGCATCTACTTCCAGGTCGCCGGCACCGATTTCATCGGCAAGGCCGCGATCATGGGCGCGCTGACGCTCTATCTCGACTTCATCAACATGTTCCTCTTCCTGCTGCGCTTCCTGGGCAGCCGGGAATAGTCCGGACGGAAAGTCGAAACGGAAAGGCCCGGCGGAAACGCCGGGCCTTTTTCGTGGTGCCGACAGCAGCAGGCGGATCGGACCCGATCCCCCTCGGCCTCAATCGTCATTCCAGCGAAAGCCGGAATCCATCTTCCCCTTTTTCTTGGCGCCTTCCTTTCCTTCGCGTCTTCGCGCCTTCGCGTGAAAAAGCAGCTTTGGTTCACGCGAAGGCGCGAAGACGCGAAGAAGAAAAGATGGACTTCCTTCGGCGAACTTGCGTTTCCGGCTTACGCTGGAATGACGGGTGTTTCAGCTTGAAGGCTATCCCAGATGGCGCTCGAAATGCGCCAGCGTCGCCGTCCAGGCCGCTTCGGCCGCTTCCCGATTATAGCGCGCTTCAGACGTGTCGTTGTGGAAGGCGTGGTGGACGTCCGGATAGGTGATGCCGTCGCCCTTGCCGGCGGCGCGCAGCGCGGCGATCCAGGGCTCTCCCGTCGCATTCACCCGCTCGTCCAGCCCGGCGAGGATGACCAGCATCGCGGCGTGGACGCGCGCGGCCTCGGCCGGATCGGGTGCGGGGCCGTAGAAGGAAACGCCGGCGTCGAGCGCGTCGCCGGACGCCACCGCCAGCCGGTTCACCATCGCGCCGCCCCAGCAGAAGCCGACCACGCCCACCTTGCGCGGGCCGCCGTCTACCTGCCCGGCCATGCGCACGCTCGCCACGCCGTCCGCGACGGTCTGCGCCATGTCGAGCTGGCCGATCATCTCGCGCGCGCGATCCTCGTCCGCCGGCGTCCCGCCGGCCGGGCTGAGGAAATCGGGCGCCAGCCCGACATGGCCCGCCACGGCGAGCCGCCGCGCGACATCGCGCGTATGTTCGTTCAGCCCGCGATTCTCGTGGATGACGATCACCACGGGCGTGCTCGCGCCCGCGCCGATAGGCGATGCGCGGTAGCCGCGATAGCGCCGCCCCGGCGCCACCTCCCAATCGACATCGCGGCCCCGGATGCGCGGATCGTCCGCCGCCACGACCGGCCCGGCCTGCGCGTTCGCCGCGACGCCGGAGAGCAGCACCGCCGCCGCCGCGCCGCCGCCGGCGATCCGGGTGAGCTCGGCCATGAAGGCGCGGCGGTCCATGCGCCCGTGCGTGAAGCGATCGTGCAGCGCGATCGCGGCTTCGAGCTTGGGGTCGCTCATGCCGGTTCCTCCTGCTTCGGCATCAGCGCGTCATCGAGCTCGCGGGCGCGGATCGCCGCCGGGCGGGCCTGGAGCCGGGCGAAATAGTCCTCGAAGGCCGGGCGCTTCGGGATCGACCCGAACATCATCCCCCAGCCGATCTGCGCGCCGACATAGACGTCCGCGGCGGTGAACTGGTCTCCGCAAACGAAGGGGCCGGGCGTGATGGCACGCTCCAGATTGTCGATCGTCTCCTCGAAGCTGCCATAGCCGACGAAGGCGCGCTGCTCGTCGGCGACCTCGGCCTTGAGCGACTTGTCGGTGACAGCCGCCTCGACCGGGCCGGCGGCGAAGAACAGCCAGCGATAATAGGGGCCGCGCGCGGCGTCGCCCGGCGGCGGGGCGAGGCCGGCATCGGGGAAGGCGTCGGCGAGATAGGCGCAGATCGCCGCGCATTCGGTGACGATTGTGTCCCCGTGCCGGATCGCCGGCACCTTGCCCATCGGATTGATCGCCAGATAGTCCGCGCTTTTCATCGTCGTGCCGTAATCGAGCACGACCGTCTCGTAGGGCGCGCCCACTTCCTCCAGCATCCAGCGGATGATTCGGCCCCGGGACTGGGGATTGGTGTAGAAGGCGAGATCGGTCATGGCGCGGCTCCTTCCTGGACCCTGCCATTCTATCGTCCCTTCGCGGCAAAGAAAAAGGCCGCCCGCGACCGGACGGCCCTTTCCTTCGACCGGGGTAGGGCTCAGCCCTGCGCTTCGCTCTGGTCCTGCGCCTTCGCCTTGCCGGCGGGCTTCTTCTTCCGCGACGCCTTGGGCGGGGCGGGGATGACCTCGAAGGACGGGGCGCCGTCCTTGATCCGGACCTTCACCTCGCCGCCGTTGACCAGCTTGCCGAACAGCAGCTCCTCGGCGAGCGGCTGCTTGATCTTCTCCTGGACGAGCCGGCCCATCGGCCGCGCGCCGTAGAGCTTGTCGTAGCCGCGCGCGGTGAGCCAGGCGCGCGCCTCCTCGTCCAGCTCGATATGGACGTTGCGGTCGGCGAGCTGGAGCTCGAGCTGGAGGATGAACTTGTCCACCACCCGGGCGACGACCTCGGTCGGCAGATAGCCGAACGGCACGATCGCATCGAGCCGGTTGCGGAACTCGGGCGAGAACATCCGCTTCACGGCCTCCTCGCTGGCATCCTCCTTGGAGATGTTGCCGAAGCCGATCCCCTCGCTCGCCATGTCGGACGCGCCGGCATTGGTGGTCATGATGAGGATGACGTTGCGGAAATCGACCGTCTTGCCGTGATGATCGGTGAGCTTGCCGTTGTCCATCACCTGGAGGAGGATGTTGAACAGGTCCGGATGAGCCTTCTCGATCTCGTCGAGCAGCAGCACGCTATGCGGATGCTGATCGACCGCGTCGGTGAGCAGGCCGCCCTGATCGTAGCCGACATAGCCCGGCGGCGCGCCGATCAGGCGGCTGACCGAATGGCGCTCCATATATTCGCTCATGTCGAACCGCTGGAGCGGGATGCCCATGATCGAGGCGAGCTGGCGCGCCACCTCGGTCTTGCCGACGCCGGTGGGGCCGGAGAAGAGGTAGGAGCCGATCGGCTTGTCCGGATCGCGCAGACCCGCCCGGGCGAGCTTGATCGCCGAGGAGAGCCGGTCGATCGCCTCGTCCTGGCCGAAGACGACGCGCTTCAGATCCTTGTCGAGATGCTCCAGCGCCTTCTTGTCGTCGCTCGACACGCTCTTGGCCGGGATGCGCGCCATCGTCGAGATGACCGCCTCGATCTCCTTCACCGTGATCGTCTTCTTGCGCTTCGACGGGGCCACCAGCATCTGCATCGCGCCGACCTCGTCGATCACGTCGATCGCCTTGTCGGGCAGCTTGCGATCGTTGATGTAGCGCGCCGACAGCTCGACCGCCGACTTGATCGCGTCGGGCGTGTATTTGACGCTGTGATGCTCCTCGAAGGCCGATCTCAGCCCGGCGAGGATCTTCACCGTGTCCTCGATCGTCGGCTCGTTGACGTCGATCTTCTGGAAGCGGCGGAGCAGCGCCCGGTCCTTCTCGAAATGGTTGCGGAACTCCTTGTAGGTCGTGGAGCCGATGCAGCGGATCGTGCCGCCCGACAGAGCGGGCTTGAGCAGGTTCGATGCGTCCATCGCGCCTCCGGACGTGGCGCCGGCGCCGATCACGGTGTGGATCTCGTCGATGAACAGGATGGCGTGGGGGAGCTTCTCCAGCTCGTTCACCACCGCCTTCAGCCGCTCCTCGAAATCGCCGCGATAGCGGGTGCCGGCGAGCAGCGCCCCCATGTCGAGCGAGTAGATCACGGCGGGCTTCAAGACGTCCGGCACGTCGCCCTCGACGATCTTGCGCGCGAGCCCTTCCGCGATCGCCGTCTTGCCGACGCCGGGATCGCCCACATAAAGCGGGTTGTTCTTGGAGCGGCGGCAGAGGATCTGGACGGTGCGGTCCACCTCCGGCCCGCGCCCGATCAGCGGATCGACCCGGCCGTCCTCGGCCTTCTCGTTCAGATTGACCGTGAACTGCTTCAGCGCGGATTCGGGCTTCTTCTTGCCCTCCTCCGGCTTGGGCTCCTCGGTGCCCTTCGCCTCGGCGGGCTGCGTCGTCGCCTCGCCCTTGCCGACGCCGTGGCTGATGAAGGTCACGGCGTCGAGCCGGCTCATGTCCTGCTGTTGCAGGAAATAGACGGCATAGCTTTCGCGCTCGGAGAAGAGCGCGACGAGCACGTTGGCGCCGGTCACTTCGTCCCGCCCGGAGGACTGGACGTGGAGGATGGCGCGCTGGACGACGCGCTGGAAGCCGCTGGTCGGCGAGGGATCGGTGTCGGCGGAGACCTTCAACGCCTCCAGCTCGTTGTCGAGATAATGGCGGACCTGGTCCCTCAGCTCGCCGGTATTGACGCCGCATGCTTCCATGACGCGCCCGGCATGGACGTCGTCGATCAGCGCGAGCAGCAGATGCTCGAGCGTCGCATATTCGTGGTGACGGCCGCTCGCTTCACCGAGGGCGTTGTGGAGGGTCTGCTCGAGTTCACGGGCAAAGGACGGCATTGGATACTCCTGCCGGCCCGCGGCCGAATCCGCGGGGCCACTTGATCCCCCATGTCGGGTCTCGCTCTCCCTTCATCAAGCGCCGGGGCGAAACTGTTGGGGAAAAGTCCCGCCAGACCCGCCGCTTGCCCGTCATTTCCTGAATAGCTCATCCGCGCTTGCGCGGAAGTTAACCGCGTTTTCGAGCTTCGCCTTCACCCGCGCGATCTCGGCCTCCAGCACAATGATGCGCGCCTGCAATTCGTCCACCGACAAGGGATCGAGATCCTGCTTCGTCAGCAGCTTGAGCGGATCGTCCGGCTTGTCCGGAAAAAGCTCGTCGAGGTCCATGGCCGCAGCGTTGACCGCCACGACGGCGAAGTCAATAAACCCGGACCGTTCCCAATCACGAATCGGACCCGCCGCATGACCGGCCTGCCGGAAGAGATGAACGCGATCGATCCCGCCGCGCCGGGCGGGCCGGAGGTGCTGGAACCGGTGCGCCGCCCGGTGCCGCGTCCCGGGCCGGGCGAGGTGCTGGTGAAGGTCGTCGCGGCGGGCGTGAACCGGCCGGATGTGCTCCAGCGCAAGGGCGGCTATCCGCCGCCGCCCGGCGCGCCCTCCATTCCGGGCCTGGAGATCGCCGGCGAAGTGGTCGCGGCGGGGGAGGGCGCGGAGATCGCGGCCGGCGAACTGGTCTGCGCGCTCGTCGCCGGCGGCGGTTATGCCGAATATGCGCTGGCGCCGGCCGGCCAGTGCCTGCCGGTCCCGGACGCGCTGAGCCTGGTCGAGGCGGCGGCGATCCCCGAGACGCTCTTCACCGTGTGGACCAACGTCTTCCAGCGGGCCTATGCGCGCGAAGGCGAGACCCTGCTCGTCCACGGCGGCACCAGCGGCATCGGCACGATGGCGATCGCGCTGGCCGGGCTGTTCGGATTGCGGGTCTTCGTCACCTGCGGATCGGACGACAAATGCGCGCGGGCGCTGGAACTGGGCGCGGACGGCGCGATCAATTACCGCACCGAGGATTTCGTCGCGCGCGCGAAGGATGTCACCGGCGGGCGCGGCGTCGATATCGTCCTCGACATGGTCGGCGGCGATTACCTCCCGCGCAACCTCGATTGCCTCGCGGAGGAGGGGCGCCACGTCTCGATCGCCGTGCAGGGCGGCGTGAAGGCCGAGCTGAACATCGTGAAAGTGATGCAGCGCCGGCTGGTCCTGACCGGATCGACGCTCCGCCCGCGTTCGACGGAGTTCAAGTCGCTGGTCGCCCGGGAATTGCGCGAAGTGGTGTGGCCGCTGGCGGCGGAAGGGCGGCTCAGGCCCGTGATCGACGCCACCTTCCCGCTCGCCCAGGCCGCCGAGGCGCACCGCCGCATGGAGGCGGGCGAGCATGTCGGCAAGATCGTGCTGGAAACGGGCGCCCAGGCAGCCCGCCCATGACCGAATCCGTCATGCCGGTTTGAATCCGTCACCCCAGCGAAGGCTGGGGTCCATACGGAGTCAGCATGGACCCCAGCCTTCGCTGGGGTGACGACTCAAGGGGTTTCAATCTCTTTCAACGCAAACCGCTGGAGCTTGCCCGTCGCCGTCTTCGGCAGGGCGTCCACGAACGCCACCTCGCGCGGATATTTGTAGGGCGCGATCGCGGCCTTCACATGGTCCTGCAGGACGGTGACGACGCCCGCGTCCGGGGCGTAGCCGGGCGCCAGCACCACGAACGCCTTCACCTTCTGTCCGCGCTCCGCGCAGGGGCAGCCGATCACCGCGCATTCCTGCACCGCCGCATGGCCGAGCAGCGCGTTCTCCACCTCCGGCGCGGCGATGTTGTAGCCGGACGAGATGATCATGTCGTCGGAGCGGGCGAGGTACCAGAAATAGCCGTCCTCGTCCTTGCGATAGGTGTCGCCGGTGACGTTCCAGCCGTTCACGACATAATTGGCCTGGCGCGGATCGTCGAAATAGCGGCAGCCGGTCGGCCCCTTGATCGCGAGGCGGCCGGTGCCGGTCTCCAGCGGCCGGTCGTCCTCGTCGAGCACGGTGGCGACATAGCCGGGCACCGCCTTGCCGGTGGCGCCGGGGCGGATGTCGTCGCCGGAGGCGGAGATGAAGATGTGCATCATCTCGGTCGCGCCGATCCCGTCGACGATCCTGATGCCCGTCGCCTCGTGCCAGGCATGCCAGGTCGCGGCGGGCAGGTGCTCGCCGGCCGACACGCAGGTGCGAAGCGACGCGATGTCGTGCTCCGCCAGCAGCGGGATGATCGCCTTGTAGGCGGTCGGCGCGGTGGCGAGCGTCGTCACCTTGTGCCTTTGAATCGCGTCGAGCAAAGGCTTCGGCCCCGGCGTCTCGATCGTCACCGCCGTGCCGCCGAAGCGCCAGGGGAAGATCAGCAGCATGCCCAGGCCGAAGGTGAAGGCGACCGGCGCCGAGCAGGCCCAGCGGTCGCCCGGCCGGGGCTTCAGGATGTGGCGGGCGAAGGCGTCGGCGGGCGCGAGGATGTCGCGGTGATAGTGGACGCAGCCCTTGGGATTGCCGGTCGTGCCCGAGGTGAAGGCGATCAGCGCCACGTCGTCGCGATGCGTGTCCACCGGCGCGAAGCTGGGCGCGATCTCGTCCAGCCCCGCAAAGCCCTTGTCGCCGTCATATTCGATCACCGATCCGGTGCCGCCCGCCGCGTCGAAATCGGCGCGGAAGCGGGCATCGACGATGGCGTGCGTCACCCGGGCGCGCTCCAGGATCGTCGCGATCTCGCCGGGGCGCAGCATCGGCATGGTCGCCACCACGATCCCGCCCGCCTTCAGCACGCCGAGCCACGACGCGAACAGCATCGCGTTGTTCGGCCCGCGCAGGAACACGCGATTGCCCGGCACCAGCCCCTCGCGCTCGACCAGCAGCCGCGCGATCCGGTCGGACAGGTCGCGCATCTCCCCGTAGGTCCAGCTTCCGGCATCGTTGACGACGGCGAGCGCGTCCGGACTCTGCCTGTCGATCAGCTCGACCGCCGCGTTGAGTCGCTCGGGATATTGAAGCTCGGGCAGGTCGAAGAGGAATTCGGGCTGCGCTTCGGGCGGGGGCAGGTGGTCGCGAATGAAGGTGTCCTGATGCGCGGTGGTCATGGGCATCGTCCTTCGTTGATCAGTCAGGCACGATCGCAGTCGTTTCGATTTCGATCAATGCCCGAGGCTCGACCAGGGCGCTGACGCCGACCACGGCCATCGCCGGAAAATTCCTGCCGATCAGCTCCTTGTAGGCGGCGCCGATCTCCGCCAGGCTGGCGCGGTAGGCGACGATGTCGGTGACGAACCAGGTCATCCGCACGATATGCTCCGGCCCCGCATCGTCCTCGGCGAGGATGGCGAGCGTGTTGCGCAGCACCTGCCGGAACTGGCCGGGCAGGTCCGTCGCTTCGAACACCTCCTCGGCGGTCCAGCCGACCACGCCGGCGGTGACGATCACGCGGCCCTTGGCGGAAACGCCGTTGGAATAGCCCTTGGGCCGGGGCCAGCCGGGGGGGAGCAGCGCCTTCATTTGCCGAACTCCGCCAGATGGTTGCGCGCGATCACCACTTTCTGCACCTCCGAAGCGCCTTCGTAGATCCGGAGCGCCCGGATCTCGCGATAGAGCCGCTCGACCGGCACGCCGACGGTGACGCCGAGCCCGCCGAAAATCTGCACCGCCTTGTCGATCACCTGCTGCGCGGAATCGGTCGCGTGCAGCTTGGCGAGCGCCGCCTCGCGGCTGTTGCGCTTGCCGGCCACGTCGCGCAGCCAGGCGGCGCGATAGACGAGCAGCGCCGAGGCTTCGACGTCCAGCACCATCTCGGCGAGCAGCGACTGGACGATCGCATTGTCGGCGAGCGTCGCGCCCATCGACTTGCGGGTGATCGCCCGCTCGGTCGCCTCGTCCAGCGCCCGCCGCGCGAAGCCCAATGCCGCCGCGCCGACCGTGGTGCGGAACACGTCGAGGGTCGCCATCGCCTGCGCGAAGCCGCGCCCCCGTTCGCCGAGCAATGCGTCGGCCGGAAGGCGCATCCCGTCGAATTTCAGCGTCGCCAGCGGATGCGGCGCGATCACCTCGATCCGCTCGCTGTCGTCCAGCCCCGGCGTGCCGGCCTCGACGATGAAGGCGGAGACGCCCCGTGCCCCCGGCGCCTCGCCGGTCCGCGCGAACAGGACGTAGAAATCGGCGATGCCGCCGTTCGAGATATAGGTCTTGGCGCCGTCGATGACGAAGCCGTCGCCGTCCTCCCGCGCCGCCGTCTCCATCGAGGCGACGTCGGACCCCGAAGTCGGCTCGGTCAGCGCGAAGGCGGCGATCTTCCCGCCCGCCGCGACCGCTGGAAGGTAAGCCTGCTTCTGCGTCTCCGAGCCGAACAGGCTGATCGTCCCCGATCCCAGCCCCTGCATCGCGAAGGCGAAATCGGCCAGCCCGTCATGCCGCGCCAGCGTCTCGCGGATGATCGCGAGCGAGCGCACGTCGATCGCCTCATGCACCCCGCCATAAGCCGCCGGCACGCAATAGCGCAGCCACCCGCCTTGCCCCAGCTTGCGGACGAGATCGCGGCAGGCGGCGTCGATGTCGGTCCCGTGGTCGTCGGACAGATGGGCCGCGCACCAGTCTTCCAGCTCTCCGGCCAGCCGCCGGTGGCCGTCGTCGAAGAACGGCCAGTCGAGGAAAGTGCGGTCGCTCATCTATCCCTCTCCCATTTCGGGAGAGGGACAGGCTCGTGAAACGAGCCAGGGTGAGGGCGCGAGGCACATGCCCTCACCCTCCCGCTCGCTGTGCGAGCAGGCCCCTCCCTCTCCCGAAATGGGAGAGGGGTTTTCGCCAACCCTAATCACCCCGAAACTCCGGCTTGCGCTTCGCCGCGAAGGCTTCGAAGGCGCGGCGGAAATCCTGGGTGGCCATGCAGATCGCCTGGGCCTGCGCCTCCATCTCGATCGCGGTTTCCAGGCTGACCGCCCATTCGGTGTTGAGCTGGGTCTTGGTCATGCCGTGCGCGAAGGTCGGCCCGCTCGCGAGGCTCCGGGCCAGCGCCCCGGCCTCCGCCAGCAGCGCGTCGGCGGGGACCAGCCGGTTGTGGAAGCCCCAGCGTTCGCCCTCCTCGGCGCCCATCATCCGCCCGGTGAAGAGCAGCTCGGACGCGCGCCCCTGGCCGATGATGCGCGGCAGGATCGCGCACGCCCCCATGTCGCAGCCCGCCAGGCCGACCCGCGTGAACAGGAAGCCCACCTTGGTCTCCGGCGTGGCGATCCGCAGGTCGGAGGCCATCGCCACGATCGCGCCGGCCCCCGCGCAGACCCCGTCGATCGCCGCGACGATCGGCTGCGGGCAGCCGCGCATCGCCTTGACCAGATCGCCGGTCATCCGGGTGAAGTCCATCAGCTCCGGCATCGCCATTTCGGTCAGCGGCCCGATGATCTCGTGCACGTCGCCGCCGGAGCTGAAATTGCCGCCCGCGCCGGTGACGACGACCGCCTTCACCTCGCGCGCATAGACCAAGGCCCGGAACGTGTCGCGCAGCTCGGCATAGGACTCGAACGTCAGCGGATTCTTCCGCTCCGGCCGGTTCAGCGTCACCGTCGCGACGCCGTCGGCATAGTCCCATCTGAAATGGACGGGCGCGAAGCTGGCGGGGTTCATTTGGCCTTCCTTTGCGACGCGCGGGCGATCGACAGCTTCATCGTGCCGAGCGCGACATAGAGCCGCTCGCGCTGGGTGAAGTCGAGGTCGTTCAGCATCTGGTCGATCCAGTCGTTATGCGCGCGGGCGAGCTTGTGGAATTGCTGCCGGCCGTCCTCGGTCAACCGCACGATCTGGGTGCGCCGGTCGGAGGGGAGGGGGGTGACCTCGATCAGCCCGTCGCGCTTCAGCTTCTGGGCGAGCTGGGTGATGTTGCCGTTCGAGACCAGCAGGGCCTTCGAAAGCGCGCCCATCGCCATGCCGTCCGGATGGCGATCGAGCGCGGCGAGCACGTCGAAGCGGGCCAGGGTGGTGCCCCGCGCGACGAAGCGGCGCTGTATCTCCTTTTCGATCGCCATCGTGCAGGACAGCAGGCGCAGCCAGACGCGGACGTTCGAGCGTCCGCCGAGCTTGCCGTCATGCTTTTCGGGGATGGGCACGACATGCTTCACGTCACTTCTCCCCCGGCGATCGCGATCGCCTGTCCGTTCATCGATCGGCTTTCCGGCAGGCAGAGCCAGACCACGGCTGCCGCGACTTCCTCCGGCGTCACCAAGCGGCCCTGCGGATTGAAGCTTTCGAAGCGCGCGCGCACCTCGGCCTCGGCGCGGCCGGTCCTGTCGCGGATCGCCGCGACAGCATCGGCGATGATCTCCGTTTCGGTGAAGCCCGGGCAGACGGCGTTGGCGGTGGCATTGGTGCCGGCCAGCTCCACCGCCAGCGCGCGCATCAGCCCGACGGCGCCGTGCTTCGCCGCGACATAGGCGCTGCTGTAATTGTAGCCCTTGAGTCCCGCCGTCGACGCGACTGTGACGATCCGTCCATCGGAAGCGGTGGAAATGTCGCCGAACGCCGCCTGGCAACAATGGAAGACGGCGTCGAGATTGACCGCCATCATCGCCCGCCAGCTTTCGGCCGAGGCGCGCGCGAACGGCGCGTTCTCGACCGCCCCGGCATTGTTGACGAGGATGGTGATCGGGCCGTGCGCCGTCCGCGCCTCGGCGAAGGCGGCATCGACTTGCGCCCGATCAGTGACATCGGCCAGTGCGCAAATCACACCCACCTCGCTCGTCCCGAGCGAAGTCGAGGGGCGTTTCTCGGATTCCGTGCCAGCGCCCCTCGACTTCGCTCGGGACGAGCGGATGCTTTGGGCGATCTGCTCAAGCGGCTCAGGTCTGCGTCCCACCAGCGTCAGTCTCGCGCCTTCCGCCGCGAGCGCGCGGGCGATGGCGGCGCCGATGCCGGTGCCGCCGCCGGTGATCAATGCATGATGCCCGGCCAGCCTCATGCCTTCAGCTCCGCTTCGCGTTGCAGGTTGCGGGCGAGCTGCGCCATGCCGCCGAGATAGGGCGGGGGCACGGCGGCGCCGCGATAATCCTGCCCCGCCGCCGCGCGCAGCGTCCACATCGGGTCGATCAGGTGCGGCCGCGCGAGCGCCACCAGATCGGCGCGCCCGGCGGCGAGGATCGAGTTCACATGATCGGGCTCGTAGATATTGCCGACCGCCATCGTGGTGAGCCGCCCCTCGTTGCGCACCTGATCGGCGAAGGGCGTCTGGAACATGCGGCCATAGACCGGCTTGCAATCCGCCCAGGTCTGCCCGGCGGACACGTCGATCAGGTCGGCGCCCGCCTCGGTGAACGCGCGGCCGATCTCCACCGCCTCGTCCGGCGTGACGCCCGCATCGCCCATCCAGTCGTTCGCCGAGATGCGCACCGACATCGGCCGGTCGGCGGGCCAGGCGTCGCGCATCGCGCGGAACACCTCCAGCGGGAAGCGCAGCCGGTTCTCCAGGCTGCCGCCATAGTCATCGTCGCGCTTGTTCATCAGCGGGGTGATGAAGCTGGACAGCAGATAGCCGTGCGCGGCGTGCAGCTCGATCATGTCGAAGCCGGCTTCCAGTCCCGCCTTGGTCGCAGCGACGAACTGGTCGCGCACCGCATCCATGTCGGCACGGGTCATCGGGCGGGGCGCCTGGTTGTCGGCGCTCCACGGCACGTCGGACGCCGCCATCACGGGCCAGTTGCCGCTCTCCAGCGGCACGTCATAGCCCTCCCAGCCGACCTTCGTGCTCCCCTTCGGCCCCGAATGGCCGAGCTGGAGGCAGAATTTCGCCCGGCCGTTCGCATGGACGAAATCGACGATCCGGCGCCACGCGGCGGTCTGTTGGTCGGTGTAGATGCCCGGGCAGCCCGGCGTGATCCGTCCCTCCGGGGACACGCAGGTCATCTCGGTATAGATCAGCCCCGCGCCGCCCTGTGCGCGCGCGCCGTAATGGACGAGGTGGAAATCGTTGGGGCAGCCGTCCGCCGCCGAATAGGTCGCCATCGGCGAGACGACGACGCGGTTCGCCACCGTCATGTCCCGCAGCCGGAAGGGCGCGAACATGGGCGGGGCGGCCTCGTTCACCTCGTGGCCCGCCGCCTGCGACTGGAACCAGCGTTCCACGCCCTCCAGCCACGCCTTGTCGCGCAGCCGCAGATTCTCGTGGCTGACCCGCTGGCTCCGGGTGAGCAGCGAATAGGCGAACTGGATCGGCTCGAAATGGAGATAGCGGTCCAGCGTCTCGAACCATTCGGTGGAATTGCGCGCGCTGTTCTGGAGCTTCAGCACCTCCAGATTGCGCTCCGCCTGATATTCGGCGAGCGCCGCATCCCGCGAAAGGCCCGGCCGGTTCAGCACCTCGGCCAGCTTGATCGCGTCCTCCAGCGCCAGCTTCGTCCCCGATCCGATCGAGAAATGGGCCGTGTGCGCGGCATCGCCGAGCAGGATCAGGTTGCGGTAGGACCACTGATCGCAGACGATCCGCCGGAAGTTCAGCCATGCCTGCGGCCCCGGCAGGTGGGTGGCGTTGGACATGAGCGCATGGCCGTCCAGATAGTTCGCGAAGATGCCCTCGCACAGCGCGATCGCCTCGGGCTGGTCCATCGCATCGAGGCCGAGCCCCGCCCAGGTCTGCGGGTCCATCTCGACGATGAAGGTCGAGAGATCGTCGTCGAAGCGATAGGCGTGCGCCCAGACCCAGCCGGCCTCGGTCTTCTCGAAGGCGAAGGTGAAGGCGTCGAAGGTCTTCGCCGTGCCGAACCAGAAGAACTTGTTGCGCTTCACCTGGATATCGACGCCGAAATGCGGCTCGTAGGCATTGCGGATGCGGCTGTTGGCGCCGTCGGCGGCGATGACCAGGTCGTAATCGGCCCAGTCGGCGAGGTCGGCGCTCGCCTCATGCTCGAAATGCAGGTTGACGCCGAGCTCGCGCGCGCGCGTCTGGAGGATGTTCAGCAGCCGCTTGCGCCCGATGCCGATGAAGCCGTGGCCGGAGGAGCGGATCGTCTCGCCCCGGATATGGACGTCGATATCGTCCCAATGGGCGAACTCGCCGGCGATGATGTCGCCGGACACCGGATCGTTCGCCATCAGATTCTCGACCGTCTGGTCGGAGAAGACCACGCCCCAGCCGAACGTGTCGTCGGCCCGGTTGCGTTCGAACAGGTCGATATGATGCGCCGGATCGCGCAGCTTCATCGATATCGCGAAATAGAGCCCGGCCGGACCTCCGCCCAGGCACGCGATCCGCATCCCGACCTCCTCGAATTGATTTAACACTAAACTATCGCGTCCGCCCGCCATGTCAATCCCCGCGGGCGTCATCGAACCGTCACGATGCTGTCACGCGAATATCGCGCAAGCCGGTTAGCCCTGATCCTCGACACCGTTTCGCTTGGGGAGGCAGGAGATGAAGCCGCGCCTGTTGCTGGTCGAGGATGATCCCGCGCTGGCGGATCTGCTGCAATGGCATTTCCAGCGCGAGGATTTCGATGTCGCCCACACGCCGGACGGCGACGAGGCGCTGGCGATGGCGCTGGATTCGACGCCGGACGTCGTCCTGCTCGACTGGATGATCGAGGGCACGTCGGGGCTGGAGGTCTGCCGCCGCCTGCGGCGCGCGCCGGGCACGACCGACGTGCCGATCATCATGCTCACCGGTCGCGGCGAGGAGGCGGACCGGGTGCGCGGGCTGGAGACCGGCGCCGACGATTATGTCACCAAGCCCTTCTCCCCGCGCGAGCTGATCGCCCGGGTCCGGGCGGTGCTGCGCCGCGTGCGGCCCGCTTTGGCCGGCGAGCAGCTCCGCCTCGGCGATCTGGAGATGGACGTCGCGCGCCACCGCGTCCGCCGCGCCGGGCGCACCATCGCGCTGGGGCCGACCGAGTTCCGCCTGCTCAAATATTTCCTGGAGAATCCGGCGCGGGTCTTCTCGCGCGAGCGGTTGCTCGACGCGGTCTGGGGGCGCGAGCGCGACATCGAGCCGCGCACCGTCGACGTCCATATCCGTCGCCTGCGCCAGGCGATCAGCATCGACGGCCGGCCCGAATTGATCCGCACCGTGCGCTCGGCCGGCTATGCGCTCGACAACGATGCGGCGTGAATGGCGGCTGCCGGCGCTGGGCGGCGTCGCCGTCCTGCTGCTGCTGGCGCTCGGCTACCGGCTCCTCGGCGGCGCGGAGGAGCCGCCCGCGCCCGTGACCGAAGCGCCCGCCACGCCCGCGCCCGCGCCGCAAATGGCCGAATCCCCTCCGCCCGCGCCGCCGCCCGTCTCGCCGGAAGGGCTGCGGCTGCACGGCGTCACCGGCGCCGGCGCGATCATCGCGGGGGCGGACGGACGCCAGCGTCTGATCGCGATCGGCCGCGAGGTGCTGCCGGGGTTGACGCTGGCGCGGGTGAGCGTCGATCATGCGCTGCTGCGTTCGGCGGCGGGCGACATCCGTCTCGATTTCACCGGCACGAGCGCGGCGCCGACCGCGTCCGCCACCGCCCCCGCGCCGTCCGGCACACCGCAGGAGGCCGCGATCCGCGACGACGCGCTGCGCTATCGCCTCGCCTTCGCGCCGCACCGGGTCGGCGCGCGGATCGGCGGCCATGTTCTGCGGCCGGGGCAGAGCCTGCCGGTGCTGGAGCAAGCAGGGCTGCGTCCGGGCGACGTGGTCCTGCGCGTCAACGACAGCGAATTCGATCAGGAGCGGATGCTGGAGCTGGCCCGGACGGTCGCCACCTCCGATCGCGTGGTGTTCGAGATCGAGCGCGACGGCCGGCCGATGCGCGTGGAAGCGCCGGGCGGGCTGGCGCGCTGAGTTTACGAAATTGTTTCAATCAGACTTCAAGATTATGACTGAAATAATTCAAGTATATTACTTAGATGTTTCTTGAGGATTACTTATCCGCCTGTAATGGAAACATCACAATAGCCGCCTAGCTCGCCCCCCGAGGCCGGCTCATTTCCCGCGAGTCGCCCGCCCGTTTCATCAAGGGGGTTTTCATGTCCAAGATTCGTGCCCTGCTTCTCGCCAGCGTTCTTGTTCCGCTCGCCGCCTGCGGCGCGGACGACATCGCCTCGCCCGGGGAGGGCGTCATCGTCGTTCCGACCCCGACTCCGACACCGACCCCCACGCCGACCCCGACTCCGACGCCTCCGGGCGGCCCGGCCGCGGGCTGCCCGACCGGCACGAGCGATGTCGGCATCGTCGGCGCGCGCCGTGCCTGCCAGCTCCCCAGCCGCTTCACGCAGGACACGACGATCCAGAATCTCCCGGGCGTCGCCTATTCGCTGTCCGGCCCGGTCAATGTCGGCACCGATGTCGGCGGCGGCGGCACCGCGCCGGGCGGGCAGTCCGTCACGCTGACCATCGAGGCGGGCACCTTGCTCTTCGCGTCGTCGGGCAACGACTATCTCGTCGTCAATCGCGGCTCGCGCATCCAGGCGGTCGGCACGCCGACCAGCCCGATCATCTTCACCGCCCGCGCCAATCTCCTGGGCACGGTGACGGACAGCAGCCAGGGCCTGTGGGGCGGCATCATCCTGCTCGGCCGCGCGCCGATCAGCGATTGCGACACCGCCGTGCCCGGTGGCGATGTGAACTGCCAGAACGTGATCGAAGGGACGGACGGCTCGCTCTACGGCGGCAATGTGCCCGACGACAACAGCGGCACCATGCAATATGTCCAGATCCGCTATTCGGGCTTCGAGATCGCGCCGGGCAACGAGCTCCAGGGGCTCACCACCGGCGGCGTGGGGCAGCTCACCACGCTCGATCACATCCAGGTCCACAACAGCTCGGACGACGGCGTCGAGTTCTTCGGCGGCCGGCACAATGTGAAATATCTGGTCGTCACCGGCGCCGACGACGATTCGGTCGACACCGATCTCGGCTATCGCGGCACGATGCAGTTCGTGATCGCGGTGCAGCGCGACTCGAGCAACGGCGACTCGATCATCGAGGCGGATTCGGGCGGCAACGAGGACGCCCTGCCGCGCCAGTATACCCGCATCTCCAACGCCACCTTCATCCAGCGCAGCACCGTGCAGGGCGGCAACACCATCCTGCTGCGCGGCGGCACCGATTATGCGATCCTGAACAGCATCATCGTCGGCACCCAGAACTGCCTCGACATCGACCAGACGGGCGTCACCACGGCGCGCGCGGCCAACGCGGCCCTGGAGGATGTCGGGCCGCCGGTCTTCCAGTCGGTCCTGCTGTCCTGCCCGACGCCGTTCCGCGACGAGGCGGACATTTCCGCCGCCGACATCGCCGCGATCTTCAACACGGGCTCGAACAACAATTCGGCCTACACGCCGACGCTCACCAACGTGTTCATCCCCGGCGCCAACGAGGCGATCCCGGCGACCGATCCGACGCCGTTCAACGACGACCCCTACGCGCCGGTGAACCCGTCCGCGCCGAACCGGCTGACCAACGTCAATTATGTCGGCGCGGTCCGGGATGCGTCGGACACCTGGTATGCCGGCTGGACCTGCAATTCGGGCTATGTGAGCTTCGGTTCCTCCAGCCTGTCCTGCACGTCGATCCCGACGAGCTGATCGCGGCCGCCGTGCCGAAAGGGGCGGCGGCCACGGTCGCCGCCCCGCCTGTCTTTCAGATGCGCAGGGGGATCTCATGCGAAAGTCGATCATATCCGCAGGGCTGCTGCTGACGAGCGCGCTGACCGCGCCGGCCGCCCTCGCCCAGGCCGCCGACGCGGCGCCGGAGGCTCGGGAGGAGCAGCAGGAGCAGGAGATCGAGGTCTCGATCCCCGGCGGCGGCTTTTCCGGGCCGGACATCGTCGTCACCGGCTCGCGCCGCAGCAACATCGTGCGGCAGACGCCGCAGGTCGTGGCGCTGCTGTCGAACGAGGACATCGCCCGCGCCGGCGACGGCGACATCGCCGGCGCGCTGTCGCGCGTCACCGGCCTGTCGGTGGTCGGCAACGGCTTCGTCTTCGTGCGCGGCCTCGGCGATCGCTATTCCTCGGCGCTGCTCAACGGCTCGCCGCTGCCCAGTCCCGAGCCGCTGCGCCGCGTCGTCCCGCTCGACATCTTCCCGACCAGCGTGATCGCCAGCGCGCTCGTCCAGAAAAGCTATTCCGCCAATTTCCCCGGCGAGTTCGGCGGCGGCGTCATCAATCTCACCACGCCGGCCGTCCCGCGCGAGAGCTTCCTGACGATCGGCGGCGGGGTCAGCGCCAACACCGAGACCAGCTTCAACCTCGGCTACACTTATTATGGCGGGGACACCGACTGGATCGGCTTCGACGACGGCACGCGCCGTTTCCCGAGAGCGTTGCGCAGCGCGGTGGAAGGCGGCAATTTCGGCGGCACCACCGGTCAGGAGCGCCGCGATTTCGCCGCCAGCCTGTCCAATGCCTCGACCACAGTGCTCCAGACCAACCGCAACATCCCGGCCAATTTCTCCGGCGAGATCAGCGCGGGCACCTCGTTCGACGTCGGGACCGGCCGGATCGGCATGCTCGCCTCGGTGGGCCTCGACAACAGCTGGCACACCCGCGATGCGATCCAGCAGACCTCGATCGATCCGGAGCTGGCGGGCACGCCGCAGACCGATTTCCGCACGGTCTCGACCGACAATCGCGTCATCCTCAACGGCATGTTCGGCCTCGGCGCCGATTTCGGCCGGCATCGCTTCCGCTGGACCAGCCTGTTCATCCGCGACACGCTGAAGCAGGGCCGCCTCAGCGCCGGCTCGAACCGCAACGTCTCGGACCAGGACCCGAACCTGCCGCCCTCGCTGATCGAGCAGAACAGCTTCTGGTTCGAGCGCCAGCTCTTCAACACCCAGCTCGTCGGCGAGCTGCGCTTCGGCGATTTCAGCGTCGATCTGCGCGGCGCCTATGCCAATACGCGGCGCGAATCCCCCTATGAGCGGTCGATCGGCTACGCCTATCTGGGCGACGGGAATCCCGACACGAAGGGCACCGGCGATGTCGACGATTATGTGAACAACCTGTCGTCGGGCGGCCAGTTCGCCAATATCGCGTTCAGCGAGCTCAGCGAGGACGTCTGGTCGGGCGGCATCGACCTGGGCTATCGCATCCCCGGCGCGCTGCCGCTCACCGTCTCGGCGGGCTATGCCTACCAGCAGACCGAGCGCGGCGCGTCGCGCTACCAGTTCCAGTATTTCCGGCCCGACGGCGCGCTGCCGCTGGCGGTCTCGCAGCTGCGGCCCGATTACCTGCTCTCGGATTTCAACGTCTACGCCTACAATATCCAGCTTCGCGACGTCTCGGGCGTGGAAGGCTCGGCCGCCTATGACGCGGACTTGCGCGTCCATGCCGGCTACGGGCAGGTCGAGATCGAGCCGATCGACGGGCTGCGCGCGACCCTGGGCGTGCGCTACGAGGATGCGGTCCAGACCGTCCTGCCCGCCGGCGGCGCCGCCGGAACCCGGCTGACCAACGGCTACTGGCTGCCGGCCGCGACCCTGACTTGGAGCTTCCTGCCCGACATGCAGCTTCGCCTGCACGCCTCCAAGACGATCGCCCGCCCGCAATTCCGCGAGCTGGCCCGGCAGCTCTACCAGGATTTCGAATCCGATCGCGAGTTCACCGGCAACCCGTTCCTGGTGGACAGCGAGCTGCTCAATTTCGAGGGGCGCTGGGAATATTATTTCCGGCCCAACCAGCGGCTGTCGGTCGCCGGCTTCTACAAGAGGATCGACAATCCGATCGAGGCGGCGGCCTTCTTCGCCGGCGGCGGACAGCTGCGCACCGGCTTCGCCAACGCCCCGCAAGCCGAGCTGTACGGCGCGGAGGCCGAGGTCCAGGCCTATGTCCCGCTTCACAGCCTGGGCGGAAGCTTCTTCTCGACCCGGCGCCTGCTGCTCGTCGCCAACTACACCTACACCCAGTCGAGCATCACGGCGGACGACACGATCATCATCGGCCCGAACCTCCAGCCGGTGGCGGCCAACCTGCTGTTCCGGGACGGCGCGCCGCTGACCGGCCAGTCGGACCATATCGCCAACGTCCAGTTCGGCATCGAGGACACGGACAGCCTCAGCCAGGCGACCTTCCTGATCTCCTATGCCAGCGAGCGGGTCACCAATCGCGGGCCGATCCAGGGCCTGGCGCGCCAGCCCGACATCGTCGAGCGGCCGGGCTTCCAGCTCGATTTCGTGGTCCGCCAGGAAGTGCCGCTGTTCCGCTCGCGCGTCGAGTTCAAGGCCGAGGCGCGCAACATCCTCGGCCGGGATTATGAGGAATATCAGGAGTTCGGCGACAACCGGATCGACATCAACTCCTACCGCCGCGGCCGCAGCTTCAGCCTGAGCGCGACCGTCAACTTCTAGTCCCGCCAGTAACCTGCCGCGCTCGCCGCGCGGCGGAAGGCGCGCTCGGCGTGGCGCAGCGCGCGGCGCTGGTCCGGTGCGGGGTGCGCCGCGATGAGGGCCGCGCGCAGCCTTTCCGGCAGTCGGGCGGCCAGCGCGCGCGCATTCTCGGCGTCGTTGAGCGCGCCGAGCCGTTCCTGCATCGCCTTCAGCGCGGCGATGAACCGGTCGCGCGACGCGGCGCGCGGCCGCGCGGCGTGCAGCGGCGCCAGGAATTCGGCGGCGTAGCGCAGCTTCTTGACCGAGATACGCAAGGCGTGGCGGTTCGCGGCGTCGAGCGCCGCGAGCCTGTCGCCCTGCCGCGCCAGCCGCCGCCACTGCCGCTCCAGCCGCGTCGCGGCGAGATCCGCGAGATCGCCGGCGGCGCGCGCGCCGGTCCGCCAGCCGCCCAGCTCGATCCAGCCGGCGAGGCGCAGCATCAGCGATCGCGCCCGCTTCGTCCGCAGCGCCGCCGCCGCCCTGGCATGGGCGCGCTCGCGCGGCGGGGTCAGCGCCGCGCGCAGCGCCGCGTTCCCGCCGACCCGCGCGATCAGCACATCGAGGTCGCGCGCCGGCCCCAGCCGCCCCGCCAGCCACCGCAATTCCTCGCGCAGACCACGATAATCCGCGCCCTGCAACGCCGGCCGGAACAGCGACAGCGCCGCGCGCAGCCGGCGCAGCGCCACCCGCGCCTGGTGCATCGCCCCGGCGTCCGGGCGCTCCAGCAGGATCATCTCGTTGCGCCGGAAGTGGCGCAGGCAGGCGCGGGCGATGGCGTGGAAGGCGTCGCCCTGGGTCAGCGGCGCCCGCAGGCGCGGCGCCTCCGCCTTCGCCGCGCGGTCCAGCCCGCCTTCGGCCAGCGCCTGCGCGCGGTCCACCTTGCTCAGCACGCCGAGCCGCAGCGGCGCGGCGGCGGCGATGGCCTCGGCCAGCGCGAACAGGTCGGCGGGGCGCCCCTCGATCAGCTCCAGCTCCAGCTCGCTCAGCGCCGCCGCCGCGCGCCCGCGCGTCACCGCGCCTTCGTCCAGCACCGCCTCGATCCGGCTGCCCTGGAAGGCGATCTGCCAGGCGGTGCGGCGGAAGCGGGTGCGGGCGAGGGGGAGGAGCGCCGCGTCCTCCCCCGCGCCGGCCAGCAGCCGCCCGAGCGGCGTCGCGCCCAGCGCCGCCCGGTCGACCGCCAGGCCGGCGACCTCGCTCTCCCATTCCTGCCGCACGAACAGGCCGGCCGCGCTCCCGCCCCGGCGCTTCACCGTCTGGACGTGGCGTTTGCCCGTCCGGCGTACGCGCAGCGAGAAGCCGGCCCGGCGCAGCGCGCCGTCCGCCGTGTCGAAATAGAGGCTGTCATGCACGCGGGTGCGGGTTGGCACCGCGGCCAGCACGGCGGCGCGCCGGACCGCCGCGCCGCCCCCGGGCTCCACGTCGAACTTCAGCTCGACTTCACGCGCCACGGCCTTCTCCCGCTCCCCCGCCGGTCGATGCCGATCATGCGAAGCTTTTGTTACGATTTTAAGAGAGGCGGGCGAAAGCGCGAAATTAGCGCGCGAATCCCGGCGCGAAGGCGTATAGGGCGCGCGTGATGGGCTGGCTCGTCGGCATTCTCCTCTTCCTGGCGACGGTGATCGCGATGGAGGGCGTCGCTTATGCGGCGCACCGCTGGGTGATGCACGGCCCCGGCTGGTTCCTGCACGAAAGCCACCACCGTCCGCGCGTCGGCAACTGGGAGCTGAACGATCTCTACGCGGTGATCTTCGCGCTGCCCTCGATCGCCCTGATCTTCGGCGGCGTGAACCTGGGCTGGGGAAGCTGGGCGATCTGGGTGGGGGCGGGGATCGCGGCCTACGGCGCGATCTATTTCGGCTTCCACGACGTGATCGTCCACAAGCGGCTCAGCCACCGCTACGTCCCGCGCTCCGCCTATATGAAGCGCATCGTGCAGGCGCACCGACTCCATCACGCGGTCGAGACGCGGGAAGGAACGGTGAGCTTCGGCTTCCTCTGGGCGCCGCCGCCCGAGGCGCTGAAGGCCGAGCTGAAACGCCGCGAACGCGCCGGCGTGCGCGCCCCGGCCGGGCGGCAGGCCTGACTTACTGGCCCGGCGGCGTCCGGCATTCGCCGGTCCGGCGGCCGCGCACGAGGATTTCGGAGCGGATGGCGGCGTCGCCCTCGCCGGCGCGGATATCCATGGTCATGTCGTAATTGGTCGGCGAGAAGGCGCCGCTGATCGTGGTGCGCGAGGGGATGCCGTTCTGGGCGCAGGAGAAGGTCGCCCGGATGCGCCCGTCGGCGACCTCGTTGCTCTCCGACACGCAGTCCCCCGGCATCGCGCCGCCGGCCATGATCCCGTCGAGCGGCTTGGAGGCGAGCTCGGGCGTGATGCAGTGGCTGGTGGTGGTCGGCGGCATCGCGGGCATGGCGTTGCCGGGCAGGCCGGGCGCCTCCATGCGCCGGACCTCGGCCGTGACCTCCCACTCGCCCGGCTGCATCGCCAGGATTTGCGGACCGGCCGCCGCCGGATCGCCGGCGGGCGCGTTGGCCTCGGTCCCGGCCGCCTCGTTCCCGTCTTGCGCCGAGCAGGCGGCGAGCATCGCCGCCCCCGTCATGATGATCGCCAGACCCCGCATCGCTGTCTCCCTGTTCGCGCCGGACGCCGGGATAAAGGCGGGAGCGGCGGCATTGGTTCCGCGCGCGGGCTTGCCATATGCCGCGAATTGGGCTTCGTCTCTAGGACTTCAGAGGCTGTGTCGATGAACGAGACACTGGTATTGGTTCTGATCTTGGGCGCGACCATCTGGTGGTATGTGACCCAGAAGGACAGGGGCCGGCCGCAGCGGTCTGACCTGAGCGGGCTCCCCGAGCGTTTCGTGGTCTTCGACTTCGAGACGACCGGGCTCGACCCTGCGAGGCACGAGATCATCGAGATCGGAGCCATACGGGTGAACCGCGACAGCGAGCACCACCAGACGTTTTCGACCTTCGTGAAGCCGAAGCGGAAGGTGCCGAAGAGGATCACGCAACTCACGGGCATAAGTCACGAGATGGCGGTCGGAGGGCTGGACCTGCCGGAGGCCCTTCGCGAGTTCCGGGACTTCGTCGGCGACCTTCCGATGGTCGCCTTCAACGCCGAGTTCGACGATGCCTTCCTGCGGGCGTCCTGCGCCTCGGCGTCCGCTGAGGAGTTCCGGAACGAGGTCTGCTGCGCCCTGGTCCTCGCCCGACGGGCCTGGCCGGGGAGGACGAGCTACAGACTGGCCGACTTGGCCCGCGACATGAAGCTCTCCATGGACAGCGAGCACCGCGCCCTTGGAGATTGTCAGAGGACCATGATCGTCTACTGTGCCGCAGCCAGCACGGTGGGCTCCTACCGATAGAGGATGGCGCAAACCGAAAACCTTCCAAGGCCGTTCCTTTCTCGAAATGCGGCTGCTAACAGCCCTCCCTCTGCGTTTCCGAGATCCATCTTCGGTGCTTACTCGGCATCTTACCGGAGAACGGACCCGGATTCTGTAGAGAAAGCGTTGTAAAACAGTATTATGGCCCCGTAGCTCAGCAGGATAGAGCAACTGATTCCTAATCAGTAGGCCAGAGGTTCGAATCCTCTCGGGGTCACCAGCCTTCGCCGCGGCTTCGGCTGGCAAGCCGGCGAGGCATGTGGGGCGAAGGCTGTCCGCCGAAGCTCCGAAGGAGCGCAGGAGGACTGATGGCCGGAGACACGCACGAACCCGATCCGGCGAACGGCGATCTGGTCGACGAGCCCGGCAAGGTCGCCGTCCCGGACGAGGTGCAGGAGGCGGTCCGCGCGCTGATCCGCTGGGCGGGCGACGATCCCGACCGCGAGGGGCTGCTCGACACGCCCAAGCGCGTCGCGCGGGCCTGGCGCGAATATGCGCGCGGCTATGAGGAAGACCCGGCCCGCCATCTCAGCCGCACCTTCGAGGAGGTGGGCGGCTATGACGAGATCGTGCTCCTGAAGGACATCCCCTTCCAGTCGCATTGCGAGCATCACATGGCGCCGATCATCGGCAAGGCGGCGATCGCCTATCTGCCCGGCGAGCGCGTCGTCGGCATCTCCAAGCTCGCCCGCGTGCTGCACGGCTTCGCCCGGCGCCTCCAGGTGCAGGAGCGGCTGACCGCGCAGGTCGCCGATTGCATCTGGGATCATCTCCATCCGCTCGGCGTCGCCGTGGTGATCGAGGCGAGCCATGCCTGCATGACCGCGCGCGGCGTGCGCACGCCCGGCGTGATGATGACGACCAGCCGGATGATGGGCGTGTTCCGCGAGGACGAGCGCAGCCGCCGCGAGGTGCTCGCTTTGATGGGCTATTGATGAAGGCCCGGCTGCTCGTCGCGGCCGCCTGCCTGCTCGCCGGCTGCGACGCCGGGGGCAACCGCGCCGCCGAGACCGACCAGATCGAGCGTCTGTCCCGCCCGCAGAACGTAACCGTCCCGTCCGGCAATCCCGCTGGCTTGCTGCCGCTGACGCCCGAGGATCTGGCGGGCGAGGATTATGCCGGCGCGCCCTGCGCCTTCACGGCGGACGGCCGGCTGCTGCTCGCCGCGTCGGGCGAGGGCGCGCTGGCGCGGCTGGAGGACGGGCTGCGCCATCTCGTCCCGTCCGGCCCCGTCGGGCCGTCCGGCGGCTATTTCGAGGAACGGCAGGTCAGCGTCAGCATCGGGCGCGACGCGGACGGGGAGGGGGCGGCCCGGGCGCGGGTCACCCATCGCCGCGCCGAGGCGCAAGAGGACATAATGGGGGACTGGACGTGCAGGACGGCGGGATGAGCGGAACGGTGGGGGCAAGGCCGGCGGAGCGGACGCCGATCATGCGCGTGGTGGGCGCGAGCATGATCGGCACGACCATCGAATGGTATGATTTCTTCCTCTACGGCGCCGCTGCCGCCTTGGTCTTCAACCGGTTGTTCTTCCCCGATTACGATCCGCTGACCGGCACCCTGCTCGCCTTCGGCACCTATGCGCTGGGCTTCATCGCGCGCCCCGTCGGCGGGATCGTCTTCGGCCATTATGGCGACCGGATCGGGCGCAAGAAGCTGCTGATGCTGAGCCTCGTCATGATGGGCGTGGCGACGGTGCTGATCGGCCTCTTGCCCACTTATGCCCAGATCGGCGTCTGGGCGCCGCTCGCGCTCATCTTCCTGCGCCTCGTGCAGGGCTTCGCGGTCGGCGGCGAGTGGGGCGGGGCGGTGCTGATGGCGGCCGAGCATGGCGATGCCGCCCGACGCGGCTTCTGGGCGAGCTGGCCGCAGGCGGGCGTGCCGGCGGGCAATCTGCTCGCCGCCGGGGTGCTGGCGCTGATGGCCGGCATCCAGGACGAGGCGGATTTCCTCGACTGGGGCTGGCGCATCCCGTTCCTGCTGTCGGCCTTCCTGGTCGTGGTCGGCTGGTACATCCGCAACCGCGTCGCCGAGAGCCAAACCTTCGAGGACGCGCTGGCCGAGGCCGAGGCGCCGCCGAAGCTTCCCGCGATGGACGTGCTGCGCGAGCGGCCGCGCGCCGTCGTGCTCGGCGCGGGGCTCAGGATCGGCGAGAACATCTCCTATTACATCCTCACCGTCTTCTCATTGACCTATCTGGTCGATGTCGCGGCGGAGACGCGCAGCCTGGCGCTCAACGCGCTGCTGATCGGCGCGGCGGTGCAGTTCTTCGCCATCCCGCTGTTCGCGATCCTCTCCGACCGGATCGGACGGCGGCCGGTCTATGCGCTGGGCGGGCTCGGGCTGGCGGCGTGGAGCTTCGTCATGTTCCCGCTGCTCGGCAGCGGCAATGACGGGGCGATCGTCCTCGCGCTCGTCGTCGGCCTTGTCCTGCACGGCGCGATGTACGGGCCGCAGGCGGCGTTCATCACCGAACTCTTCCCGACCCGCATCCGCTATTCGGGCGTGTCGATGGCCTATCAGCTCACCGCCATCGTCGGCGGCTCGCTGGCGCCGATCATCGCCCTGTGGCTCTACCGCGAATATGAAAGCTGGCTGCCGGTGGCGATCTATGTCGGCGCGAGCTGCGCGATCAGCGGCGTCACGGCGCTGCTGGCGCGCGAGACCAAGGGCATGGAACTGACCGCGATCCGGTAGAAATTTCCTCCCCGGCTTTTGCCGGGGAGGGGGACCACCCATAGGGTGGTGGAGGGGTAACTTGTCCGGCTTCGGAAGTTACCCCTCCACCATGCTTCGCATGGTCCCCCTCCCCGCGAAATCGCGGGGAGGAAACAATGGCGCCGGGACAAAAGGAAAAGGCCGCCGGCTCGATGGAGCGGGCGGCCTTTCCGGTCTCTTCGATCGGCGGGCGTCAGGCCTGTTCGGCCGTCTCGTCGCTCTGCTCCGCTTCGGCCGGGGCCTCGGCGGCGGGGGCGTCGCCGGTCGGCTCCGGGACGATCTCGCCCGGCTCCAGGCCTTCGATCCGCTCCTCGG
>CAZTPD010000004.1:0-44392 GCA_964614625.1 uncultured Sphingosinicella sp.
GGCGCTGGGGCCATGCGATGATCCGGCCCGTGCCCGGCCTGATCTGGGGCGCGGCGCAAGCGGCGGCGCGGGCCGAGCCGCCGCTCTTCCTCGCCCATTCCGATCTGTCCGGCCTCTCGCTGTTCGAGGAAGCCCATTATCGCGGCGTGCTGGCGGCGGAAGGCGCGATGCGTCATCTCGGACATGGCTTCGAAAGCCTGCTATGAATGCCGCGATGAATCAGGGGCGCCACCTCATCGCCGATCTCCACGGCTGCGTCGGGCTCGACGACATCGACCTGATCGAGGCCGCGCTGACCGACGCGGCGGTGGCGGCCGGCGCGACTTTGCTGGAGGTCCGGCTGCACGATTTCGGGGCCGGGCAGGGCGTCACCGGCGTCGCCCTGCTCGCCGAATCGCACATCTCGATCCATTCCTGGCCCGAACATGGCTATGCCGCGATCGACATCTTCCTGTGCGCCGAATGGCATGACGTGGAGGCGGGGCTGGCGGTGATCTCCGCCGCCCTGCGCGCCGAGCGCGTGGAGAAGCAGCTCATCGCGCGCGGGGCGATGGCCGCAACCGCGCCCGCCTGACGGTAGTGTCTCAGTTTGAATTTTGACGCCAGCCGCTCGCCTCCTATATGCTTAGCGGAAAGCAAGGAGGTTTGCAGTGGCTTACATGGTGAAATGGGTGGGTGCCTCCCGTCAGAGCCCCGCCTCAGCAAAGACAGCTCTCGATGCTCTCGCCATCGGCGAAGAAGTTGAGGCCGGCGGAGCCACGGACGTGCAAGTCCACAAGCTGGGCGATGATAAGCCGCTTCCGCTGGATCAGCACGCAGTTCAACGCTGTGGCCGAAGCAAGGCATTTAACCCCAATGCCTAAAGGTCCACGCGGAGAGAAGCGCCCAGCCGACGCCATCGGCCGCGCTGTCATGATTGGCAAGATCGCCACGGGCGAGATCGAGGACGAGCGCGAAGCCCTGTCCAGCGCTGCCGCCGAGCTGGGGCGCAAGGGTGGGAAGAAGCGGGCGGCGAACATGACACCGGAGCGTCGCGCGGAGATCGCCAAGAAAGCCGCCGTCAGCCGTTGGGGCAAAACGAAAAACGAATAGACAGGTAACGACTTTCCCGTTAATGAACCTTCGTTAGGAGGTTCCTATAATGAATGCTGCCCAACGAATCATCGCCAAGTTTGGAGGCCAATCCGCGCTCGCGGCGGCACTCGCTACCAAGCAGAGCACGGTCCAGTATTGGACCAAGACCGGCAATATCCCCGCGAAATGGCACGCCGAGATTTTGAAGGCGGCGGTCGATCGCGGCGTGTCCTTGTCCCCGGCCGAGTTCGCGCCGATTGCCCGGGCGGAAAGCAGGGCGGTCGCGCCGCCGGTCGCTCAGTGGCCGGGCGCGCTGCCCGTCGCCGACCAGGAATTGCCTTGCTACGTTCTCGACGATGGCCGGAGCGTCATCACCCGGACTGGCGCCCTCAATTTCCTGACGGGGGGACGCGGCGGCGGCAACTTGGAGAGCTATCTCCGCATCCGCGTGCTCCAGCCATTCCTCCCGCCCGATATTGACGACCAATTCTTTGACATCACCATCCGCGAGGTCGTGAACAAGAGTGTTCAGGCGATGTCGGCTTCTGCATTTATCGACATCTGCGGAGCATATTCCCGGGCGCGCGATACAGGCGCGCTCGAATCAGAATCGCAAGTCGCAATGGCGGTGCGGGCCTCGATGCTGCTAGCAGCGTTCGCCAAGACCGGCATTGAAGCGGCGATCCATGAGGTCACCGGCTATCAATTCGAGCGCGCGCCCGATGCGCTCCGGACAAAGCTCAAGCTTTACCTCGAAGAGGAGATGCGACCTTGGGAAAAGACCTTCCCGGACGAGCTTTGGATTCAATTTGGCCGTCTCACCAATTGGAAGGGGGCCATTCACTCGCGCCCGAAATATTGGGGGAAGCTAGTGAACGAGCTGATCTATGGCTACCTCGACGCTGACGTGATGAAGTGGCTGAAGGAAAATGCTCCCTCGCCTCGCCACGGGCAAAACTACCACCAATGGATCAACGGGCAATTTGGCCTCAAGCGGTTGGTCGAGCACATCTGGATGGTTATAGGCATGGCGACGGCTTGCCGCGATATGACGGAGCTCCGCCAGCGGATGGCGGAGAGGTTCGGGCGCGAGAAGGTCCAGTTCACCCTCTACCTCCCGCCTATTGGCCCGGGTTATCGGTGAGATGCCTGGTCCTAAGTGATTGAAAGGAAATCCTAACGAACCCGGGGAGAGGTCTGAATATAATGCTTGACACTAAGCATATAAGTTCATATCAAATGTGTATGAACAAACTGCCTCTCGCCAAACGCGTCCAAATCCTCTCCATGCTCGTGGAAGGCTCCTCCATGCGGTCGATCAGCCGCGTTGTGGACGTGTCGATCAACACCGTCGCCAAGCTGCTGATCGAGGCCGGGGAAGCCTGTCTCGCCATCCATGACGAGACGGTGCGGAACGTGAAGGCGAGCCGCGTCCAGTGCGATGAAATCTGGTCGTTCTGCTATGCGAAGGAAAAGAACGTCGCGACCGCGAAGGCCGCGCCGGACGGCGCTGGCGACGTGTGGACCTGGACCGCGCTGGACAGCGACAGCAAGATGATCGTCTCCTATTTCGTCGGCGACCGCTCCAGCGAGAGCGCGATCATCCTCATGGACGATCTTCGCGACCGGCTCGCCAATCGCGTCCAGCTCACCACGGACGGCCATCGCGCCTATCTGGAGGCCGTGGAAGGCGCGTTCGGCGCGGACGTGGACTATGCGCAGCTCGTGAAGCTCTACGGCTCCGAAGGCGGCAAGAGCAGCGAGGTTCGCTACAGCCCCGCCGAGTGCACCGGCATCCGCAAGCGCCGCGTCGAAGGCAATCCGGACGAGCGCCATGTCAGCACGTCGCATGTCGAGCGCATGAACCTGTCGATTAGGATGCAGAACCGGCGGTTCACGCGACTCACCAACGCCTTCTCAAAGAAGCTCGACAATCACATTCACGCGCTGGCGCTCTACTTCGCGTTCTACAATTTCTGCCGTATCCATAAGACGCTCCGCATGTCGCCCGCGATGGCCGCTGGGGTTAGCGATCGGTTGTGGTCGCTGGAGGATATCGTCGCTAAGATCGACAAGTTGGCACCGGCTCCGAAGCCGCGCGGCCCCTACAAAAAGCGGGCCGCGTAACAGCGCCAATTTTTTTGGGCGCAAAAATTAGCTCGCCGAAGCCGTGAAAATGACGCAATGCACGTTATATGGAATCGATACACCGGATTTTTACGTTCGGTGCGATAGCGTAAGGAATATGGGACCGATGCTTTTTTTGATGCGAAATATGGACACGCCCCTGCGCGGTGAGCCGGTTCGCATGCGCATGCGTGTGGCCCACTGAACCATTCAGGGAAACACCCGTTAAGCGGGTAATTGATTTTTTGACGCCCCCGTGCCCTAACCGGCGCTCGGGCGGGGAGAAGTGACGTGGCACAGGAAACTGGGAACATCGAAGCGTTCATTCGCCAGATCAGCGAACTGAACATCGAAATTTCGCAGAACGCGGAAGGCATCCTTACCGTGTGCAGCACCTCTGAGCCTTTGTTCTGCTATGATGCGACGACGAAGGAAGAGGTTGACGCATTAGTGCAGGACACCGTCCGTTCTTACGGGAAGCATTTTTTCAATCTCGATCTCCCGCCCTTTTCGACGGAACAAACACCTCTGAATGAGGGGCCGGTCCAGATTGAACGAGGCACACCCGTTTCGCGGATTAGGCCGGTATTTGATCTGGCGGCCTAGCCGGTGCCTTGGGCGCGCATACCGCCGGATAAGCTAATCCATTTGCCGCTGTTCGGGATCGACGTGGTCGTTCCCGACGACGGCGATTTTTTCTGGGTGCGCGGCCCTAAGGGCAGAATGCGCGTCAGCAAGAAAATGCCGCGCGTATGGTTTGATTCCGTGGAGGACGCCATGCAATGCGGCGCGCTCGGTATTCGGATCGCCAGCGAGGCCGAACTGTCGGAATACGATGAAGTGATGGCTAAGCTGGAGGCCGAGAACCAAGTGGCCGCCACGGCCCCGGACGAGCCCGTCGCGGAGGATGAAGCCGAACCACACGGCTAAATTCAAACTGAGACACTACCCGCCTGACCCGTTGATGGACAGCGCCCGGCCGGCACGGTAAGGGGCGTCCCCGTTTCGCCGGCCGCGCCCGTTGGCGGCCCCGCACGATCCTGGAGCTTGAGATGAAAGGTGGCCTGGAGGCCGTCTTCCTGGAGAACCGGACGACGCTGCTGCGCTTCCTGCGCGCGCGCGGCGCCGGCGACGCGGCCGAGGATTACCTGCAGGAAGTGTGGATCAAGGCGTCGGCCGGCGCGTCCGGCCCGATCGCCGAGCCGCTCGCCTATCTCTACCGCACCGCCAACAATGTGATGCTGGACCGGCGCCGCGCCGAGCTGCGGGCGACGCGGCGCGACACCGCCTGGAGCGAGGCGGCGGACGATGCCGCGCCGGCCGAGAGCGAGGCGCGGCTGATCGCGCGCGAGCGGCTCGCCGCCGTCGAGTCCGCTCTGGCCGGGCTGGGCGATCGCACCGACGCGATCTTCCGCCGCTATCGGCTGGACGGCGTCAGCCAGCGCGACATCGCGGCCGAGTTCGGCATCAGCCTGTCGGCGGTGGAGAAGCATTTGCAGAAGGCCTACCGCGCGCTGGCCGATCTGAAGGAGCGGCTCGATGCGGAATGAGCGCGGCGGCGGCGTCATGCTGCGGGAAGGGCTGTAGATGGCGGATGTGACGGACGGGATCAGGAACGAGGCGGCGGCATGGCATGTCCGGCTGCAAGGCGACGCCGCGCCCGCCGACTGGGAGGCCTTCACCGCCTGGCTGGAGACCGATCCGGCGCATGGAACGGCTTATGATCTCGTCGCCCTGGCCGACGCCGAGCTGGACGATCTGCCGCTCGCGCCCGCCGCGCCCGCGCCCATGCCGGCCTATGTCGAGCCCCGCCGCCCGAGCCGCCGCGCCTTCCTGGGCTGGGGCGGCGCGGCCGTCGCCGCCGCTCTGGTCGGCGCGATCACCCTGATGCCCGGCGGCGGCGGCACCTATGAGGTCGTCACCGGCGCGGGCGAGCGGCGCGTCATCGCGCTGGACGAAGGCAGCCGGATCGAGGTCAACGGCGACAGCCGCCTCGTCCTCGATCGCGGCGACGCGCGCTTCGCCCGGATCGAGCGCGGCGAGGCCCTGTTCACCGTCATCCATGACGATGCCCGCCCGTTCCGGGTCGAGGCGGGCGAGGCCCGGCTGATCGATCTCGGCACGATCTTCAACGTCGTTCATGACGGCGATCGCACCGAGGTCGCGGTGGCCGAGGGCGAGGTGCAGTGGCGCCGCGCCGACGCCTCGGTGAACCTCACCGTCGGCATGGCGCTCAGCCAGCACGGCACGGACGCGCCGGTCGTCACCCGCCCCGCGGTGGCGACGATCGGCGGCTGGCGCGAGGGGCGGCTCAGCTATTCGGCGGCACGCTACGACGCGGTGGCGGCCGATCTGGCGCGCAATCTCGGCGCGCGCGTGGCGATCGACAATGCGGCGGCGGCGCGCACCTTCAGCGGCGTGATCGTGATCGATCGCGATCCGGCGGTGACGTTGCGCCGCGCCGGCGCGCTGCTCGATCTCGGCGCCCGGCGCGAGGGAGACGGCTGGCTGTTGACGGTGGAGCGCGGTGCGCGCCGCTAGCCTGATCCTGCCCGCCGCGATCCTGGTCTGCGCCGCGTCGGCCGAAGCCTCGGCGCGCCAGCGGTTCGACCTTCCCGCCGGACGGCTCGGCGACGCGCTGGTGGCGCTCGGCCAGCAGGCGGGGGTCAGCGTCGGCATCGCCGATCCCGCGCTCGCCAATCGCCGCGTCGATGGCTTGCGCGGGCGCATGACGGTCGCCGCGGCGCTGAACCGGCTGACGCGCGGCACCGGCGCGCGCGCCATGGCGATCGACGGAGGCACCTGGCGCGTCGTCCGCGCCCCGGCGCGGCGCCGCGCCGCGTCGGCGCCGCGCCGGACACCGCCTTCTCCGCCCCCGCCGCCGGAGATCGAGCAGGCGGACATCGTCATCACCGCCAGCAAGCGCGCCTTCCGCCTCGCCTCCTTCCCCGGATCGGTGGTCTTCGCCGCGAGCGATGATCCGAGGGTCGCCGCGCACGGGCGCGGCACGGAGGGGCTGGTCGCCACCCTGCCCGGCCTCAATTCCACCCATCTCGGCACCGGGCGCAACAAGCTGTTCCTGCGCGGCATCGCCGATTCGAGCTTCAACGGCCCGACCCAGGCGACGGTGGGCCAGTATCTCGGCGAGACCCGGCTGAACTACAACACGCCCGATCCGAACCTGCACCTGCACGACATCGACCGGATCGAGGTGCTGCCCGGGCCGCAGGGCACGCTCTACGGCGCGGGCTCGCTCGGCGGCATCCTGCGGATCGTTCCCCATGCGCCCCGGCTCGGGGAAGTGCAGGGATCGGTCTCGCTCGGCGCGGCCTTCACCCAACACGGCGATCCGGGCGGCGAGGCGGCGGCGATGCTGAACCTGCCGATCGTGACGGACGCGCTCGCCCTGCGCGTGGTCGGCTACGGCGCCCGCGAGGGCGGCTATATCGACGACACCCTGCGCGGCCTCGACGACGTCAACCGCACCAGCATCCATGGCGGCCGCGCCCGGCTGCGCGCCGAAACCGGATACTGGACGATCGAGCTCGGCGTGGCCGGCCAGCGCATCCGGGGCGAGGACGGCCAGTTCGCCGATCGCGACGCGCCGCCGCTCACCCGCGCCAGCCCGGTCGCCGAGGATTATTCGAACGATTATCTGCTCGGCGACGTGGTCGTCGCGCGCGACTGGGGGGACGGCCTGCGCTTCGTCTCGACGGCGGGCGTCGTGCGCCAGACGCTCGACGAACGCTATGATTCGACCCGGCCCACCGGCCCGCCGACCATCTATCACCAGACCAACCGGCTGACCCTGCTCTCCGCCGAGAGCCGGCTGTCGCGATCGGGGCCGGACGGGACCGGCTGGTTGGTCGGCGCCAGCTTCATCTCCAACCGCTCGGAAATCTCGCGCGCGCTCGGCGATCCCGACGCGCCCGCGCCGATCGCCGGCGTGCGCAACAGCGTCGACGAGATCACGGCGTTCGGCGAAGGCACGTTCGGCATCGCCGAAGGCGTCACCGCGACGCTGGGCGGCCGCCTCACCCATTCGCGCCTGTCGGGCGGCGTGCTGGATGCGCCGCAGCCGCTGCTGACGATGCTGCGCGAGCTGCGCGCCCATCGCGACGAAACCGTCTTCCTGCCCTCCCTCGCGCTGGCGGCGCGGGCGAATGACGACCTGCTCCTCTTCGCCCGCTATCAGCAGGGTTTCCGGCCCGGCGGGCTGGCGGTCACCTCGCCCTTCATCGCGCGGGTGGTGGACGGCGAGGTGGTGAATTTCGAATCGATTGATCCCTCCCGCCCGATCGGTTTCGTCGCGGTCGGCCGGTTCGAGAACGACCGGGTCGCCACGTTCGAGGCGGGGCTGCGTCACGGCGTGCCGGGCGCCGGCCGCTTCGATCTCGCCGCCGCCTTCGCCTATACGCGCTGGACCGACATCCAGGCCGACATCATCGATTCGTTCGGTTTCCAGACCACGTCCAATATCGGCGACGGGCGGATCTTCACGCTCGACCTGCGTGCTGGCTGGCGGCCCGTGCCGGGGCTCGGCCTCGAAGCGGCGGTGGTGCTGAACGACAGCCTCGTCACCAATCCGGCGCCCAGCATCATCATCACCCCGCGCGCGCCCTTGCCGAACGTCGCGCGCGTCAACTTCCATCTCGGCGCGGACTACAGTGCCGAGCTCGGCGGCGATGCGGTCCTGCGGTTGTGGGGCTCGGCCCGCTATGCCGGCACCTCGCGGCTCGGCATCGGCCCGATCCTGGGCGAGGAGCAGGGCGACTGGCTCGATCTCGGCGCCGGCGCGCGGCTGGAGCGCGGCCGCCACGCCGTCACCCTGGGCGTGACCAACATCCTCGACACCGAAGGCAACCGCTTCGCGATGGGCTCCCCCTTCACGCTGGCGCTGCGCCGCCAGATCACGCCGTTGCGCCCGCGCACCTTGCGGGTCGGCTGGGAAGTGCGCTTCTGATCCTCCCTCCCCGGCCGCGCCGCCGCTAGGGAAAAATTTCATCGACAGATGCGGGTCCGGCCGCGCGGCGCCGTCAACGCGGGCAGAGAGCGGCGTCCGACTCCCCCCACCCCGAGGCGTCGCTCTCCACCCATTCACGGTTCGAGGAACGATTGTGTCGATGCGTCTTCTGCTTGCCTGCACCTGCCTTACGCCGATCGCCATCTTCGCCAGCGCCGGTCAGGCCGAACGCACCGTCGACACCAAGATCACCACGCCGCTCGCGACCTCGACGGCGAGCGGCGGCGCGGCGGACGACATCAAGATCACCTCGGCCGGCTCGATCGTCCCCACCGGCGGCACTGCGGTCACGATCGACAGCGACAACGACGTCACCAACCAGGGCACGATCCAGATCACGGACGCGAACGACGCCACCGGCATCCTCGCCAATCCGGGCAATGCCGGGACGATCACCAATTCGGGCAAGATCATCATCGACGAAAGCTACGAGCCCAAGGACATCGACGATGACGGCGATCTCGACGGCCCGTTCGCGCAAGGGGCGCGGCGCTTCGGCATCCGGATCGCGCCGGGCGGCACGTTCACCGGCGACATCGTCAACAGCGGCGAGATCAGGATCGAAGGCAACCAGTCGGCCGGCATCGCCGTCGACGGCCGGCTCGACGGATCGCTGACCAGCAGCGGCACGATCAATGTCGTCGGCGACGGCTCGGCCGGCATTCGCGCCGAGGACATCACCGGCGACGTCCGCCTCACGGGCACGATCGGCGCCCGGGGCGAAGGCGCGGTCGGCGTCGCCCTCGACGGCGATGTCGGCGGCGCGGTGAGCTTCCAGGGCACGGTGTCGTCCACCGGTTTCCGCACCCTGCCGCCGCCGGCAGACACCGCCAAGCTCGACGCCGACGATCTGCTCCAGGGCGGCCCCGCGGTCCGCATCTCCGGCAATGTCGGGGGCGGCATCATCTTCGAGACCCGCCCGAAGGACAATGACCCGGACGAGGATGACGAGGACGACGACGGCATCCCCGACGCGCAGGAGGGCACGGCCAATATCGTCTCGGCGGGCGCGGCCCCGGCCGTCCAGATCGGCGATACGAGCGAGGACATCGTCATCGGCCCGGTCGCGGGCAGCGCGGACGGGCACGGCCTGATCGTCAACGGCGTGCTCACCGGCGCCGGCACCTACAAGGGGGTGGACGGCAACGGGCTGGTCATCGGCGGCCTGGGCGGCGACGTGACGATCGCCGGCGGGATGACGGTGGGCGGCACGATCACCGCCACCTCGCCGGACGCCAATGCGACGGCGATCCGCATCGGCGATGGCGCCAGCGTCGATGAAATCCGCAATTCCGGCCTGATCTCCGCCACCGGCGCCGCGGAGGAAGGCCGGCTCGCCCAGGCGATCCTGATCGAAAGCGGCGCGGACGTTTCGGAAATCCGCAACAGCGGCCGGATCGAGGCGCGCGCCGGCGCGGACGGCGGTGCGGCTGCGATCGTCGATCGCTCGGGCAATCTCGGCCTGGTCGAGAATGGCGGGCGCATCATCGCGAGCGGCGCCGAGGCGGGATCGGGCCGCAACGTCGCGATCGACCTTTCCGTCAATGCCGGCGGCGCGACCGTGCGCCAGATCGCGGTCGGCGAGGGCGTCGCGGCGCCGTCCATCGCCGGCGACATCCTCTTCGGCGCGGGCGACGACCTGCTCGACGTCGCCGACGGCACGATCACCGGCACGACCCGCTTCGGCGAAGGCGCCAACCGGCTCCGGCTCGGCGGCGACGCCGCTTATTCCGGCGCGGTGGTGTTCGGCGGCGGCGCGGACCGGATGACGCTGAGCGGGACCGGCAGCTTTTCGGGCAGCGCCGATTTCGGCGGCGGCGCCGATGTCCTGGAGATCGCCGACACGGCGCGCTTCCGGGCCGCGGTCTCCAACAGCTCCGGCCTGGCGGTGAGCGTGGCGGGCGGCCATTTCGAGGCGACCAATCTCGGCACGGTCGCGCTGGCCTCGCTCGATCTGGGCGCCGATGCGACGCTCGGCGTCAGCATCGACGTGGCGGCCGGCGGCAACACGCTCTACGACGTCGCCGGCGCGGCGACGATCGCCGAGGGCGCCGGGGTGCGCCTGCGTCTTGCCAGCGTCAGCGAATCGGAAGGCCGCTTCGTCTTCCTGCGCGGCGGCTCGCTGACCGGCGCCGACGGGCTCGGCCTCACCGATGCCTCCTTGCCCTATCTGTTCAAGGGCGCGCTCGATGCGGAGACGGCTGGCGAGGTCGCGGTGGTGATCGAGCGGCGCACCGCCGCCGAGCTCGGCTTCAACGCCTCGGAGACGCGCGCCTATGATGCGGTTTTCGCCGCGCTCGACAATGACGGCGACGTCGCCAATGCCTTCCTCGCCCTCACCGACGGTGCCGGGGTGCGCTCGACGATCCGCCAGATGCTGCCCGATCATGCCGGCGGCGCGTTCGACACGGTGACGCAGGGCTCGCGCGCCACCGCGCGCTTCCTCGCCGATCCGCATGCGCCGCTCGCCGACATGGGCGGCTGGGGCTTCTGGCTGCAACAGGTCGCCTGGGGCTCGTCCAAGAATCTGGGCGATACCGCCGCCTACGACATCACCGGCTGGGGCACGTCCGCCGGCGCGGAGGCCCAGGCCGGCGGCATCGGCAATGTCGGCCTGTCGCTCGCCTATCTCAATGGCGAGGATGCGGACGGCGAGACCGACAATCAGGTGCGCGCCGAGCAATATGAGCTCGCCGCCTACTGGCGCGGCCAGTGGGGCGGCCTGCGCGCCTTCGCGCGCGGCTCGGCGGCGATCGTCGATTTCCGCGGCACCCGCACCTTCACCGGCGAGGACGTGACCCGCACCGCGAGCGGCGACTGGGGCGGCCGGCTCTATTCGGCGGCGGCGGGCGTCTCCTACGAGCACGGCTTCGGGCGCCTCAGCCTGCGCCCGCTGGCGTCGATCGATTATTACCGGCTGACCGAGAACGGCTATGTCGAGACCGGTGGCGGCGACGCCTTCAACCTCACGGTGGACGAGCGCACGAGCGACGAGTTCGCGCTCAACGCGACCCTCACGGCGGGCTATGATTTCGGCCGCCGCGAGGCTGGCGCCGGCTGGCTGCGAACCGAGCTGGAAGCCGGCCGGCGCCAGATTCTGGGTGGCGCGCTCGGCGCCACCACGGCGCGGTTCGAAGGCGGCGATCCGTTCACGCTCGTGCCGGAGGCGCGCACCGACGGCTGGGTCGGCCGGCTGCGCCTGGCCGGCGGGCAGGGCGCCTTCTCGGTCGCCGGCGAGGCCAGCGCCGAGGAGCAGCTCGGCAAGGCCGCCGTGGCCTTCCGCGTCTCGCTGCGCGTCGGGCTTTAGACTCGGTTGAATCCCTCTCCCCGTTCGGGCTGAGCTTGTCGAAGCCCTGTTCTTTCTTGCGGTAGAAGAGAAGAGCAGGGCTTCGACAAGCTCAGCCCGAACGGTGTGTTGCTTCAATGCTGTCTGGCGTCGGCACGTCGCGCGCGCATCGAAACGGGCGCTTTCGCCTCCGATACCCCCGGAAGGGTATGAAGAAAGCACGGCCTTTCCCCAAGTAGCCGTCCATGCATCACCGGAAAGAGACTGGACCGGCATCTTGAAGGACCTGTTTTTCTGGCTGCCATGGCCGCCGCCCTGGTGGGTGTTCGCGCTCGCCCTCCTGATCGTGATCCTCGCGGCGGCGACGATGTTCCTCGGGCGCTAGGACCGCGCGCCCGGAGACGGCCGCGCCAAAATGAGATCATTACCCCCGGCGGGGTATGACGGCCCGAAACCCGCCCCCGCATGATCCCCGGGCGCCGATCGATCCGGCGCGGGTCATTTAAGGGGGGACATATGATTTCGAACAATGCGTCCGGGATATGCGACGCGGTGCGGCGCGGTGCGTTTCGCCGGCGATCGCGAACGGCCGCTCTCGGCGCGGCCGCGGCACTGATGCTGGCCTTGTCCGGATGCGGCGGCGATGCCGCGAACGGATCGACGGACCAGCAGGACTCCGGCGCGGGCCATCCTGCGCCCAATCCCGCGATGCCGGCCAGCCTGCCGGACTATCCCGGCGCCCAGTCGCTGCGCATCCGGGATATGGAATATGCCCGCGGCATGCCTCCCTTGCCGTTCGCGACGTTCAGCACCACCGACAGCCCCGCCCAGGTGGCCGATTTCTACATCCCCGCCGCCGAGCGGGCCGGCTTCGAGCTGGACCAGCGCCGGGACACGGATACGACCGCCCGGCTCACCTTCCGGGATGAGCAGCACCGGCTGACGATCAACTCCCAGCGCAGGGATGACGGGACGACCGGCACGCAAATCGGCCTGGCGGTGCGGCCCGATCGCCGTTGACGCAACACAGGGAGGAGCTTGAGCATGTCCGACTGGAACAGTCGCCCGCGCGAGGAACGCTGGATGCTGATCGGCGCCGTGATCGGCGTCGCGGTGGCCGTCGGCGTGACGACGGACGCGGGCTATCTGGTTACCGCTCTGGCCGGCGCGATCGGCGGCGGCGCCGGTGCCCTGGCCGGGCGCTTCGCCGCCGCGCGCAAGGACGCCGGCTGAACCTGTCCGATTGATCAGACCATGCCGTCGCATCCCGGCGCCCCGGGATGGGCGGCCGCTTTCGAGGAGCCAGTATATGACGACCGTGAAACCGTCCTTTTCGTTTCGCGCCGGAAGATTTGCCTGGATCGCCGGCCTGTCGCTGGCCGCGATCGGCTGCACGATCGAGACCCCGCAGAGCCGGACCGAGAACGCGATCCGCGAGGGCCTCGCCACATATGGCGCGGTCGAGCAGGTCGAGATGACCGAGCGGGAGGACAACAGCTTTGCCGGGATGGCGGTCGTGCGCGACGCGGCCGGCATTGAATCGCGCCTGCGCTGCGAGACGGTGCGCGGGGACGGGGAGGGGCGCCAGGGCCGGTGGACCTGCACCACGCCGCTCGACGAGGAGGGGCTGCAAGGCATCGAGAACAATATCCGCGCCCATTGGACGCAGCGCGGCGGCAATGTGCTGGACGTCGACATGCAGCGCGGCGAGGACAATGACAATATGACCGGCTATGCGGTCGTCCAGGCGCCCAATGGCGAGACGCGGCGGCTGGCCTGCACCGCGACGCGCGCGGAGGGCGTCTCGACCGATTTCAACTGGGTCTGCCCCAGGTCGGGGCACCAGGTCATCCGCCGCCCCTGAACGGCGGGACATGGCCCCTGACCGCCCGCCTGGCGATCAGGGCTCGGGTCCGGGATCTCAGCCGCCGGTCGCGGGCGGCGGCGGGCAGCGATCGGCCTCGCGGCCGACCCAGACCGCGAAATCCTCGAAGGACTGCCCCGCCTGGGCCTGCTGGATCTCGCGGGCGGCTTCGGCGATGGCGCGCTCGGTGTCGTTCAGCCCCTGCGCCAGCGGCGCGCCGAGATTGATCGCCTGCCGCCGGTAGGCGGCGGCGGCCGTCGCCCGCGCCCCGGCGGTCTGGGCCGTGCGGGGGCTGCCGCTCTGCTCGGCGATGGTGCGGTACAGGATGGCGACCGCGTCCAGCTTCGCCGCGCAGCCGACCGCGAGATCGTATCCGGCGCGATCCGGGACGTTCGCATCGTCCGAGCAGCCCGCGACGGCGGCGGCGGCGAACAGGACGGCGCAAGGCATGTGCTTCTTCATGATCTGGTCCTTCGATCGGGTGATGGCTCCCGTCTCATGGAGCCGGCCGGGCATCGCGCCGTCATACCCCCGCTGGGGTAGCCGCCTCGCCCTGTGCGTCCAGGGCGGCGTCCAGCGCGTTGAGGACCGCGTCCTGGGCGCTGTGCAGCAGGAGCTGTCCGTGGTCGGGCAGCTCGATCAGGCGCGCCCGTTCGCCGAGCCGGGCGGCGAAGGCCCGGACGGTGGCGATGTCGACGACCGGGTCGTGCCGGCCGTGGACGAGGAGGACGGGCTGGCGCGACGCCTCGGCATCCGCCGACCAGTCCTGCACGACATGATGGGCGTCGATCTCGAACGCGCGATGCCCCTGCGCCACGGTGAAGCGATAGCCGTTGCGCAGCAGGGCGAAGACTTCGGGCCGCAAGGCGACGCCGTGATCGACGGGCGCGGACCGGTAGAGCGCGTCCAGGAAGGCGCGGTCGCCGCCGCTGTCGAGCAGCGCCATTCCGGCGCGCAGGATGAGCGGCAGCAATCGGGGCGCGAAGCGCGCGGTGCGGGCGATGATCTGCTGGCGCGGCGTCATCGTCGCGAACTGGGCGGTGTCGATGATCGGCACCCCGCCCGAGGCGTTGACGACATAACTCACCCGCGCGCCGAGCCGGGCGGCAGCCGCGAAGACGTAGACCGCGCCGGCGCCGAAGCCGAGCAGCGGGCATCGCGCGATGCCGAAATGGTCCATGATCGCGGCGATATCGTCGGCGAATCGGGCGGATGCTCCCGGCGCCGGGCCATCCGGCGCGGAATCGCCGAAATTGGGGCGCGCGGGGCAGATCAGGCGGATGCCGCGCGCGTCCAGGCCGGCATGGATCTCCCCGGTCAGCTCGCGCCCGTCCATCATGCCGTGGACGAAGATGGCCGGCCGCCCCGAATCCGGCCCGATCGACAGCATGTCGAGTATCCGGCCGCCGCCGCGGAGGATAGCGGTGCGGGATCTCTGCCGCGGCTCGCCGATACGGGCGGGCACCTCGGGCGCGGCATCGACCTGCATCAGGGCGGCGATCATCCGGATCAGCTCGGCCTGGTTGCGCAGCTCCAGCTTGCGCAGGACCGACTTGATCTGGGTCCGCACCGTCTGGTTGGAGCGCCCCCGCGCCGCCGCGATCCGCTCGGCGGACTGGCCCCCGATCACGCCGCGCGCGACGTCGCATTCGGCGGCGGTCAGCCCGAAGACCTCCTTCAGCATGCTCCCGATGCGGTCGCTCCAGGTGATGTCCGCCACCGAGAGCAGCGCGATCGGCCCGGCCCGGTCATCCGAAAGCGCTCGGCTCAGGGCGACGATCGGCGTCGATCCGTCCCGGGGAAGCTGGATGCGCGTCAGGGTGAGCAGGCGGCCGGCCGGCGCGTCCTCCATCAGCGCGAGCGCCTGCCTGATATTGCCGAGCCCGGTGGCTTCCAGGCTGAGCTCGGCGATCGTGCCGCCCGCCGAGACCCCGAGCAGATCGAAGGCGCGGTCGTTGACGGCGACGATCCGTCCCGACCGGTCGACCAGCAGGGCCGGCCGCTCCTCGCCCTTCACCAGCGCGTCGAGCGAAAGCGACTCGCCGTTCGGCCGGCCGAGCCGCTCCAATATCGTGAACGCGCGGTTGAAATGGCGCTCGATCTCGTCCGCGCCGGCGATGGCGCCCGCGTCCGCTCCTTCGAAGCGCCCCTTGGCGATGGCCTCGTCCAGATGCGCTTTCCAGCGCAGCATCAGCTCGTCGTAGCGGCGCGGATCGAGGGTGGAGGCATAGACGAGATCGACCAGGTTCGATCGATCGGCCCGCCATTCTTTCACCGTGTCCATGCGCTTCCCCCCTGGGACATGGCCAGGATAGCGCATACGCCGCGCGAGTCATCGGCGCATTTGAACGCCCGCTCTGGATCGTCGATCCGCCTCAGGAGTGCCGTTTCAGCCGTGCCGGAAGGCCGGGGACTCCATCCATTCCCCGAATCCCGCGCTTTGCGCATGAACGTGCCAGCTCCGGCGCGCGGGCCGTGCGATAAGCAAAATCTATGCGGGCGACACATTCTATCTTCCGGTGCAGCCTGTGGACGGGGGATTTCGTATGACTCGCACGATGCAGCGTCTCGCTCTTGGACTGGTCGTCATCCTCGCGGGCCTTGCCCCCGCCGGGCCGGCGCATGGCCAGGAGCCGCCGGCCGCTTCCGCCCCGGTCCAGCCCGCCGGCATGTTCGATGTCCTGCTGCGCCCGCTGCGCGAGTCCGGCACCGAGGTCACCGCCATCGCGGTGCGCGCGGTGATCCGCGATGCGCGCGTCACCGGCGATCAGCCCTTCACGCTCTCCGCGCCGGTCGTCTATGCCGCCGTGCCCGGCATCGCCGACCGGGTGAAGGATCTGGTCGTCACCGACGCCCAGGGCATCGTGCCGCTGCGCGCCAGCGACGATCCGGCGGCGCCGGGCGGCTTTCCCTATTTCCGGCACTGGCGGGCGCAGCGCGACGTCAGCTTTCCGCTGACCGTCACCTACCGGTCCGAGGTGCAGCCGATCGGCGACCGCAACGGCCCGCCCTTCGGCATCCGTCCCGCCGCCGGCGGGGTCAGCGGCGCGGGCTCGGGCTTTCTGGTGATCCCGGCCAATGTCTCGGCCCGCCAGTCGCGGGTGCGCTGGGATCTCTCCGATCTGGAGGCCGGCGCCATCGCCTCGACCTCGTTCGGCGACGGGGATTTCATGCTCGAAGGCCCGCCCGCCGCATTGATGCAGGGCTGGTTCCTCGCCGGTCCGGCCGGCCGCTATCCGGCCGAGGGCGACGTCAACGGCTTCAGCGCCACCTGGCTCGGCGCGCCGCCCTGGGATCCCCGGATCGAGATGGCCGAAGCGGCGCGCATCTACACCTATCTCGGCCGGGCCTTCGACTATCTCGGCGCGCCGCCGCGCTACCGGATGTTCACGCGTATCCTCGACACCCCGCCCTTCGGCGGCGGCACCGCGCTTACCGACAGCTTCATGCTCTCGCGCGGCCCGGCCCAGCCCGGCGAGGACAGCGCGGCGCCCCGCGGACTGTTCTTCCACGAGATGATCCACGGCTTCGTCGGCGGGATCGAGGCGCCGCAGGGCGTGTCGAGCTGGTTCAGCGAGGGGCTGACCTCCTATTACACGTCCGAGCTCCAGCTGCGCGGCGGCTTCGTGTCGCCGGACGAATATGGCGAGGCGATCAACCGCATCGTCCGCAGCTATTACGTCAATCCGGCGCGCAACTGGTCGGCGGCGCGGATCGCCGAAGCGGGCTTCGGCACCGAGCAGATCCGCCGCGTCCCCTATCAGCGCGGCCAGCTCTATTTCGCCGATCTCGACGCGCGCATCCGCGCCGCTTCGAACGGCGAGCGCGATCTCGACGCGGTGCTGCGCGAGGTCTTCCTGCGGCGGCAGGGCGGCGGGCGGTTCGACCATGACGCCTGGATCGAAATCGTCACCCGCGAGCTCGGCCCCGCGGGCCGGGAAATGTTCGAATCGGTCGTCCTGGAAGGAAGCGCGACGCTCGCTCCGGCCTCCGACGCCTTCGGCCCCTGCTTCGCGCGCGAGGTGGCGACCTTCACCGAGGACGGCCGGGAGCATCAGGGTTATCGGTGGGTTCGCGTGGCCGGCGTTCCGGATTCCGCCTGCGCCCGGCGCTGAACCGGATCAGCCGGCCGCGGCGGCCGGGGCCTTGAGCGCGCGATATTCGCGCAGGCCTTCCTGAAAGCGGTCGAGCCCGTATTCGAGCGTCTCGGGGGCATGGGCATGGCCGATGCGGACATGGCCGGCCGCGCCGAAGAACTCGCCCGGTGCGACGATCACGCCAAACTTGTCGGCCAGCCAGGCGGAAAAGTCGATCGTGTCGGCGATCCCGACCAGACGGGGAAAGGAGATGCAGCCGAAGCGCGGCAGCCGGCCCTCGACCAGCCCGGCGTCCCGCCAGCCGGCGAAGCGAGCCTCGACGATCGGCCGCGCCGCCGCGATCACGCCGCGCGAATAATCGTCGAAGCGGTCGTGATGCTCGAACACCAAAGCCGCCACCGCGTGCGACAGCTTGGACACGCCGAACTCGAACTGGTCGTTGACGTGGCGGATCGGCGCGAGCAGCGGCAGCGCGGCGATGATCCAGCCGCAGCGCAGCGACGACAGGCCGTAGATTTTGGTGAGGCTGTTTACGGCTATGATGTTTTTCGACAGGTGGACCGCCGAGCCGGCGCGGGCGTCGCGGTCGGCGTAATCGCCGTAGACTTCGTCCACCACCAGATGCGCGCCGACGCGCGCGGCGATCTCGGCGATGCGCGCGATCGCGCCGGCGCCGAGCTGCATGCCGCTGGGATTGTGCAGGTCGGACAGGACGACGAGCCGGGTGCGCGGCGTCAGCCGGGCGGCGATCTCGTCCTCGTCGATCGCGAAATCGTCGCCGGAGCGCGCGAAATGATCGACCTCCGCGCCGAGCGCGCGGCCGATGTCGCCGAACAGGTCGAAGCCCGGCGTCTCGATGAGGACGCGGTCGCCCGGGTTCAGGAAGGTCCGGTAGATGAGCGACAGCGCGCTGGTCGCGCCGGTCGTCGGCAGGATCTGCTCCGCCGGCACCGCGTAGCGCGCCGCGATCGCATCGACGACATAGGGATTCCCGTTGATGAAGACGCTCTGATACTTGTCGGTGATCGGCGCGCGAAAGCCCTGCTCGACGATCTCGCGGAGCAGCGCGACCGGCTCCTCGACCGAGCTGTCGAACAGCGGCACGATCTCCCCGCCCATCGCGCGGGCATGGCCGATCGCCCGGCGGACCCATTGCGCATAGGCTTCCCCGCCCATGCTGGTCGTGACGAATGCCGACTTGGCGTCCACGCTCTGCCCTGGCCTCTCTTGCCTGTCCTTGGCGAGTTTATGATCGGGCCGGCGGTTTTGTTACCCTAACTTGCCGGCCGGAAAGAGAGGCGCCGCATAATTCTTCCCGCTTTCAAACTATATTCCGTTCGCGTCTATTCGCCGGCCGCCGCCTGCGCGGCGACGATCCGGCCGCGCCGCGCGAACCAGTAGCCGAGGCCGACCAGCCCCCAGGCGCCGACCAGCAGATAAGGCCGCCAGTCCGCGCCCAGCCCGGCCAGGACGACGCCGATCGCCGCGACGATTCCGGCGATCGAGACCGCCTCCACCACGCCGCGCGACCAGGGCAAGGCGGCGGCCGCGTGCAGCCCCGGATGCCCGCGCACCAGCCCGATCGCGGCGAGGCAGGAGGCGAGATATTTGAGCATCGTCGGGATGTTCACGGCGAGCAGCAGGAAGACGAGGTTGGAGGGCAGGAACAAAGCCGCCATCGTCCCGGCATAAGCGGCGAGCAGCGCCACATGCGGCGTGCCGAAGCGGTGGTTCACCCGCCCCAGCGCATCGGGCAGGACGCGCGCGCGGCCCATCGCGAACAGGTAGCGCGAGAAGATCAGCACGATCGCGTTCATCGTCTTGAGTATCGAGACGACCGCGGCGGTGACGATCACCGGCGTCGCCCATGTCCCCATGCCGACCCGAGCGGCTTCCAGCAGCGGCGCGTCGCTGGCGGCGAGCTCGCCTGGGCCGAGCAGGCCGAGCGCGACGATCGACACCGCGAAATAGACGAGCGCCGTCAGCAGCACGGCGAGCGTGATGCCGCGCGGGATGGTGCGGCGCGCGTCGCGCACCTCCTCGCCGATCTCGGTCGCCGATTCGATGCCGAGGAAGAGGGTGATCATCAGCGGGATGGCGGCGAGGATCGCCGGCCAGCCGGCGGCGGCGAGATCGCCGACATGGACCAGGTCCATCGCCGGCGCGCCGGTGCCGACGAACAGCGCCAGCGCGGCGAGCAGGACGAGCATCATCGCCGTCTGCGCGCGCGCCGCGACCGAGACGCCGAGCCAGTTGATGAGGAAGATCGCGCTGATCAGGGCCGCCATCATCGCCTTGGGCGGCACCGCCGCGATCCAGCCGATGCCGGCCATCCTGAGATAATTGACCAGCACCGTCGCCAGCACGATGATCGCGCCGATGCTGCCCAGGATGCGCAGCCAGGCGACCAGGAAGCCGACCAGCGGATGGACGAAGCGGCTCGGCCATTCGAACGACGCGCCGGAGCGGGGCAGGGCCGAGCTCATGAACGCATAGACCAGGGCGAACAGGATCATCGGGATCGCCGCCAGCACGACCGCGACCAGCAGCCCGGAGCCGGCGATCTGGGCGGCGGGCTGGAGCACCGTGAAGATCGACACGCCGATCGCGGTGCCCGCGCCGAACATCACCACGCCGGTCAGCCCGACGCCGCGCTTCAGGCCGGAGCCGGCCTCGTCGGCGGCGGGGGCGGGGGCGCTCACCGGCCCGCTTCCGGCGGCGGCGACCAGGCCTGGCACTCCACCTCGACCAGCGCGCCGAGCGCGAGGCCGTCGACGCCGAAGGCGCTGCGCGCCGGCAGGCGGCCGGGCTGGAAATAGTCGAGATAGACCCGGTTGAAGACCGGCCAGTCCGCCATGTCCTCGAGCATCACGGTGCAGCGCACGACATGCTCGAAGCCGAGGCCCGCCATCTCCAGCACCGCGCGGACATTCTCCATCGTCTGGCGCGCCTGCGCCTCGATCCCCTCCGGCATCGTGCCGTCCCGACGGGCGCCGAGCATGCCCGACAGATAGACGGTGTCGCCGACGCGCACCGCCGGCGAGAAGGGCGCGCGCGAGCCTTCGCGCGCGAAATGCTCCACCGGCGGCCGTTCGGCGAGCGCCGGGGCGGCGGCCGCCGCCGCGAGACAGGCCGCGAGCGCGATCCGGGCGATCATTCGTCCTCCCCATGGCCGTGCGCGAAGGCCGCGCCGCCCATCTCCTCCTCGCCGCCCGCACTCCGCTCCGGCGCTCCGGCGCTGACCGTCGGCGGCTCGGCGAACGGGCGGATGCCGAGCGCGGTGTAGATCTCGCTCGGGAAATAGGCGACCCCGCCGCGCATCACCATGCGCGGCCGGCGGATGGCGGAGATGTCCTGAACCGGATCGTCGGCGATCAGGAAGAAATCGGCGAGCTTGCCGCGCTCGATCGTGCCGAGATCGTGCGCCCGGCCCATATATTCCTCCATGCCGAGCGTCGCGATGCGCAGCACCTCGGCGGCGGGGATGCCGGCCTGGGCATACAGCTCCAGCTCGCGGTGGACGGTGAAGCCGGTGCCGTCGTCGGTGCCGGGCAGCAGCCGGATGCCGTTGTCGTGGAGCAGCCGGATCGTGTCGACGATGCGCTGGAAACCGCCGCGATAGGCCGCGTCGTCCTCCGGCGTCTCGATCGTCACGAAGCTGCGCCGGCGATAGCGTTGATAGCCGATCGGCATGTGATCGAGATAGGCGGCGTCGCCCGCCGCCACCGTGCCGGCCCGGCTCAGCATCAGCCGCTCCAGGATCACCGCCGTGGTGTCGAGCGCGATATTGCGCTCGCGCATCAGCGCGACGGTGGCCTGGACGCGCGGCGAGGCGAGATCGAGCGTGGCGCCGCGCGCCATCGCGGTCAGGCGCAGCGGCGTGCGCGTGTCCTCGCCCTCCTCGATCAGCCAGCCGAGCATGAGCTGGTTGATATGGGCGATCTCGTCATAGCCGGCGCGGATCATCGCGTCGGGCGTGGTGAAGGCGGGGACATGGCCGGTGACGCCGAGCCCGCGGCGATGCGCCTCGGCCGCGACCGCCGGCACCCAGGCCGGGTTCATCGAATTGTAGAGCTTCACCTGCCAATAGCCGCGATCGGCATACCAGCGCACCGCGTCCAGGGCGGCCGCCTCGCTGTCGACGACGATGCCGGTGCGCGCGGAATAGTCGCTGCGTCCCTCGATGAAGCCGTTGAAGACGACGCGCGGACCGGCGAGCGTGCCGTCCTCCAGTTGATCGAGCAGCCGCTGGAGGGCCGGGTTCCGGTTGCCCTGGTCGCGCACCGAGGTCACGCCGGCGGCGAGGTAGAAGAGCGCGCTGCGCTGGTTGATATGGGCGTGCATGTCGTGCAGCCCCGACACCAGCACCCCGCCCTCGCCCTCGATCACCGTCTGCCCGGCGGGCGCTTCGCCCGTCTCGCGGCCCGGCAGGATCTGCGCGATCCGGTCGCGCATCACGACGACGGTGGAGACCGGGGTCAGCGCGCCGGCGGCGGGATCGAAGATGCGCACGTTGCGGATGCGCACCGGCCCGTCGAAGCGGTGGGCGAGCCGCTGCTGGAGGCTGCGCGACTGCTCCGCGCCGATCTCGCGCTGCACCCGGCTGATCTCCGGGCCGTGCGCCTCCCAGCCGCGCCGGATCGCGCCGCCGGCCGCGAACAGATTGTTGTCGGCGTCGAGCGTCACATAGCTGGGCGACATGTCGATGCCGTCGATCCGGTAGATCGTCACCGGCACCGCGCGATTGCCCGTGCCGATCGTCAGCTCGCGCACCGGCGCGATCGTCAGCCGCCCGGCCGGGAGGACGTCGATCGCCCGGTCCGGCGCGGCGAGCAAAGCGCGCGCATAGACGCCGAGCGCATAGGGGCTGTTGTCGTTGACGATGTAGAGCGGCGCGGACGCCGCCGCGACGCTGCCCTCGTCCGCCTGGCTGCGCCAGGTCGCGCGGCCATTCTCCCAGGAAAAGCTTTCGCTGACCGGCGCGCCCATCAGCGAGCGGCCCTCGACCGAATAGGAAATGGGGATGCCGTTCGGCCCCAGCACGATCTCCTCGCGATGCCGGGGGCCGCGCCCGTTGCTGTCGACCAGATAATCGACGGTGATGCGGCTTCCCTGCTCGTCGGCGCGGACATGGCCGACCGTCTCGCCGTTCTGGATGATGACCAGATCGGTCGCCTGCGCGACCGACGCGCACAGCAGGAGGGCGGCGGCCGGCAGCAGCGATCTCAGGGCCGGAAGGATCATGACGTTCTCCGCTTGGTGGACCTGGCCAGCAGGTAGCGCGCGGCGGCGAGATCCTGCGCGACATGGCCGAGGGATTTGTAGAAGGTGATCTCGTCGTCCGCCGTGCGCCCGGCCGCCGTGCCGGCGAAGACCGCGCCGATCTCGGCGAGGATATGGTCCTCGCCGATCAGACCGGCGTCCCGCGCGGCGAGGAACTCGGACGCGGCGGCGAGCGCGGAGCGGCGGTAATCGACGAAATAGCGGCTCTTCGCGACCAGCGCGCCGTCGACCTCGACCGGCCCGGCATAGCTGGAGCCGACCGCGTTGACATGGGTGCCGGGGCGGACCCAGTCGCCCTTCAGCACCGGCTCGGACGCGGACGTGACCGTGCAGAGGATGTCGCTCTCCCCGGCCAGCGCGGCGGGATCGGCGACGGCGGCGGTCTCGATCCCGGTCTCCGCCGCGATCCGCGCGGCGAAGTCCCCGGCCCGGCCGGCGTCGCGCGCCCAGATGCCGACCCGCTCCAGCGGCCGCACCCGCGCGATCGCGCGGATGTGCGAGGCCGCCTGCGCGCCACAGCCATAGACGCCGAGACGGGTCGCGTCGGCGCGGGCGAGCGCGGCGGTCGCCGCGGCGCTGGCGCAGGCGGTGCGGATCAGCGTCACCGCCTCGGCATCGGCGATGCAGGCGATTGCCCCGCTCGCGCCGTCGAACAGGACGACCGCGCCGCGATGCGCCGAGCGCCCGGCCCGCGCCGGATCGGGGAAGACGCTGACCAGCTTGGCGCCGAAATCCTCCGTGCCCGACAGGGTGCCGGGCATCATCCCGAACATCTTGCCCTCGCCCAGATCGGTGATCGCGCGCAGCGGCTGCTCGCGGGTATCGGCGGACAGCGCCGCCATCGCGCCGCGCATCGCCGCGATGCAGCCGTCATAGTCCAGCAGTTCGTGGACCGCCGCCCCGTCGAAGCTCGGCGCCGCCATCAGTCGCGCGGCCGCACGAAGGCGCGGGTGTCGCGCATCAGCTTCAGGAAGCTCTCCTCGTCGCTATAGGCCATGTGGCCGCCGCCATAATAAGCGATGCCCGACCGGTCCGCCGGCCAGCCCGACTGGACGAGCGCATATTCGCTCGCGCCGGTGGTGGTCGAGGTGTCGTAGATGCCGACGCCGATCAGCACGCGGAAATCGGGATCGCGCTCCATCACCTGCGAGATCAGGTTCATATAGGGCCAGTCCGCGAAGGGCGAGGTCGCGCCCCAGCTCCAGCCGTCGATCCCGCCGGGGCCGGTGTAGAAGCGGTATTCGTCGGTCCAGTCCACGCCGAGCGTGCCGCGCAGATGCTCCATGAAGCCGCGCTGATAGGCGTCGCCGACCACATTCGAGGGATCGCCGCCGCCCTGTCCGACCGGCGGACCGGCATAGCGGCCGTCATTGCGGCCGAGGATCAGCCCCTCTGCGCGGAACAGCTCGCGCCGATACTGCTCCTTGGTGATGCGCAGATCGTTGGCGAGATAATAAGCGGCCGGAATGCCGGTGATCTCCTCCAGCCGCCGGGCGACGCGGGCCTTCTCCGCCGGATCGATGCGGCTGCCGGCATAGAGCGCGCGCAGATAATCGTCCGCCGCGAAGGCGCGGGATTCGTCGAGCAGCTGGTCGAGCGTCCGGCCTTCGCGGTTCACCCGGCCGTGATGCCAGGCGAGCGCCGCCAGCGTCGGCAGCGACACGGCATAGCTGACGATGTTGCCCGGACGCTGCGAGAATTCGATGATGTTGAGCGCCTGGCCGAACAGGATGACGCCCGCCGGCCGGATCGGGCGCTCCAGATCGAGCAACTGCCGCGCGACCTGCGCGGCGCGCATCGTGCCGTAGCTCTCGCCGAACAGGTAGACGGGCGAATCGAGCCGGTCCCGTGCGCGCAGCCATTCGGCGATGAAGTCGGTCATCTGCTGGCCGTCGGCGACGACCGAGAAGTAGCGTTCCGGCGGCACGCCCTCGGCGACCCGGCTGAAGCCGGTGCCGGCCGGATCGAAGAAGACGAGGTCGGCGACGTCGAGCAGAGTGTGCGGATTGTCGATCACCGGCAGCGTCGTCGTGTCGGCGGAAAGATCGTCCGGGAAGGCGATCCGGCGCGGGCCGAACGCGCCCATGTGGAGATAGACCGAGGCGGAGATCGGCCCGCCGTTGAACACGAACAGGACCGGGCGGCGGTTCGGATCGCCCGCCTGCTCGGCGAGATAGGCGGTCGAGACCAGCCGTGCCGCCGGATGGCCCGCCTCGTCGCGGATCAGCGTTTCCGAGACCTCGGCGCGATAGGCGATGCGCCGGCCGTTGAACGTGCCGGCATGGCGGGTGACGACCGGCGCGCGCGTCGCTTCGGCGGGGCTGGCGGCGGCGTCCCGCGCCTGGGCGGCGGCGGGCGACGCGGCGAGCAATGATAGGAAAGCGCCCAGCAAGATCGTCGCGCGCATGTCCGCCGTCTCTCCTTCGCCTGTCGATATGTCCGCAAGATTATCCGCGCCGCGCCGGAATTGTTATGCCAAGTCCGCCCGCCAGCGCCGCGCAGCGCATAATGTTGCCGCGCGCCCGGGTCAGAAATCGAGGAAGCCGCGAACCGGCAACGCGGTGGTGTATTTGAGCTCGGACAGCGTCACCGTGGACTGGATGTCGACCACGCCGGGCAGCTTCAGGATCACGCTGAAGATGAACTTCTGATACCAGTCCATGCTGGGCGCGAGCACCTTGAGCATGATGTCCATCTCGCCGAACAAAGTGTGGCATTCGAGGATCTCGGGCGTGTTCTCGACGCGGCGCATGAACTCGGCGCGCTTCTCGTCGGTCAGCGTCGTCATCTTGAGCGTCGCGAAGATCAGCAATGTCGTGCCGAGCTTGGCGCGGTCGATCAGCGCCACCTCGCCCCGGACATAGCCCTCGTCGCGCAGCCGCTGGAGCCGGCGCCAGCAGGGCGACTGGGACAGGCCCACCTTGTCCGCCAGCTCGCTGGTGGAGACGGACGAATCCTTCTGGATCTGCTCCAGGATGCGGATGTCGACGGGGGAAAGCTCTTCGCGCACGATATGCGTGTCCTGTCATCGGGCGCGCATATTTCTACCCAGCAGGAGCCTTATCGCAACATATTTCTTTCCCGCGTCAGCGCGCGCCGCCGCGCACGAAGCCGCGCAGGCCCTCGGCGAAGCGGCCGCGGGTCTCCGTCGTGTCGAACGGCGAGTGGCCGGCGGGCAGGATCAGGAAGGCGACCCGTTCCGGCGGAATCGCGCTGTGCCGCACCGCGTAGCGCGCGGCGGTGACCGGCGTGGCGAGATCGTAGAGCCCGCCGACCACCATCATCCTGAGCGCCGGCTTCGCGTCCATCAGGGCGGCGACGTTGCGCAGCGGATTGTAATAAGCGGTGCGGTCGCGGGCCGGCTCGGCCCAGTTCCAGCGGAAGTTCACGTCGAGGGTCAGCGACACATAGTCGCGCCCGGGCGACACGCCGAGCTCGTCGCGCATGTATGCGGTGATCGGGGCGGAGCGGATGACGTTGGTGGCGCCGAGGCCGAGCGACGGATCGTTGGCGGCGGCCGGACGATCCTCGCGCGCGGGCGGGCGCACCGGCGCGGCGACGCGCGCATCGAGGCGGCCGACGAGCTCCCCCCTCCCGGCGAGCAGCTCCTGGACGAAGGCGTCGTTGCCGATGCGCAGGTTCGCCGCCGCGATCCGCTCCGCCGGCAGGCCGATATAGGCCGCCATCCGCGCCGCGATCCGGTCCCGTTCCCCGGCGGGCAGCGCCGAGCCCTGCTGGAGCGCGACCAGATAATCGCTCTCCGCGAACCGCGCCGCCTCCTCGAAGAAGGCCTCCGCCGAGAGCCCGCGCCGGTCGACGGCCTCATGGTGCCAGGCGGCGATCGCCATGGACGGCAGGCGGAAGACATGGCCCTGATCGCGGTCGTCGGCCCCGGCGAGGCCGCTGGCGTCGAACATCGGCGAGATGAACATCAGCCCGGCGAGGTTGAGATCGCCGGCCTCGCGCGTCATCGTCGCCAGCCGGAAGCCGCCATAGCTTTCGCCGGCGATGAAGACGGGCGATCCGGCGCGGTCATTGTCGGCGAGCCAGCGGCGGATCAGGCTCAGCACCGCTCCGGCATCGCCGAGCGGCCCCCAATAAGGCGCGCCGTCGCCCTCGGGCAGGATGCGGCTGAAGCCGGTGCCGACCGGATCGACGAAGACGAGGTCGGCGACGTCGAGCGGGCTGCTCGGATTGTCCCGGAACGGCGCGTCGCCCTCGCCGCGCAGGCGCGGCCCGAAGGCCTGGAAATGAAGCGGCGAGGAGGAGGCGCCGGGACCGCCGTTGAAGAAGAAGAAGACCGGCCGGGACGCGGCGTCGGCGACGTCGGTGCGCAGATAGGCGGTGGCGGAGATCGTCGCCAGCACCCGGCCGTCCTCGGCGGCCAGCGGATATTCGCGGAACAGCGCGCGATAGGGCACCTCGACGCCGCCGATCGCGATGCGGTGCGCGCTCGTCACCGGGCCGATAAGCGGGCCGGCGACGGTGGGCACCGGATCCATCCGCTGTCCCGCCGCCGGCGCCGCGCCGAGCGCGACGGCCAGAAGATATGCCAGCCCAAGCCGCCGTCTCAGCATCCCGTCGATCCTCCCGCCATGTGCCGGCAGCCTAGCAGCCCCGGCGCGGGATGTTTCGGTTCTTTTGGCCGACGGCGCTCCTCCGGCCGCATAAATAAACCCGGCAACCGGGGGCGCGCGCAAGAAATCCTCGCGGAAGCGCGATGTTCGGCGCGCAAGCAATTAGATATTCGCGGGCCGCCCGGCTTATGAAGGGGGCCGGCTTGGCTCTACCGGAAAGGCGCGTTCTCATGGACATCACCCGGCGGGGACTGCTCGCGGGCGCGGGCGCCCTCCCTTTCGCGGCGCAGGCGGCCGCCGCGCAGCCGACGGTCCCGGCGGCTGCGACGCCGCGCGCGCTGCCGGACCGGGAATCGTTCGCGCCCTCGCCGGTCGCCTATCTCGATTCCGGATCGACCCATCCGTTCAGCATCGGCGCGCGCGCCGCGATCGACGCCTATACGGCCGCGCGCGGCATCCCCGGCGGCCCGCGTGCCGGGGCGGACGACAATCGCATCCTCGCCAACTTCGCCCGGCTCATCAACGCCGACCGGGACGAGGTCGCCTTCGTCCAGAGCACGACGACGGCCGAGCATATGATCGTCGACGGGCTCGGCCTGATCGGCGACGGCGCGCAAGGCGCGCATATCGTCACCGACACGCTCCATTTCTTCGGCTCCTTCCCGCTCTACGAAGGCCTGGCCGAACAGGGCGCCGAGGTGACGTGGCTGCGCCCGCGCGACGGGCGCATCCGCATCGAGGACGTGGCGCGCGCGATCACCCCGCGCACGAAGCTGGTGGCGCTGTCGCTGGTCTCGACCTTCAACGGCTTCGAGCACGATCTCGCCGAAATCTGCCGCCTCGCCCATGCGCAGGGCGCGCTGGTCTATGCCGACATCGTCCACGCCGCCGGCTGCGTGCCGCTCGACGTCAAGGCGAGCGGCGTCGATTTCGCCGCCTGCTCCTCCTACAAGTGGCTGATGGCCGATTTCGGGCTGGGCTTCGTCTATGCCCGCAAGGAGGCGCAGGCGCGGCTGCGCCGGCAGCGTTACGGCTATTACGGCATCGCCCGGTTCGAATCCCACGTCTATCCGTTCGATCCGCCGGGGGAGAGCATCGCCGACTTCGCGATGCGGGACGATGCGATGGGACGCTTCGCCACCGGCACCTATTCCCACATCACCGCCGTCCATCTCGATCATTCGCTGCAATATATCCTCGATCTCGGCGTCGAGCGGATCAACGCGCATGCGCGCACGCTGACGGATCGGCTGAAGGAGGAACTGCCCCGGCTCGGCTACGAAGTCGCGACGCCGCGCGAATCGCGCGCGCCGCTCGTCACCTGCGTCATGGAGAATGCCCGCGCGCTCGCGCCCCGGCTGGAGGCGGCGGGCGTGCGCCTGACCGTGAGCCGCAACCGCTTCCGCGCCACGCCCTCGGTGTTCAACGACATGGACGACATCGATCGGCTGCTGCGCGCTTTGGCCGGCTGACCGCGCGAACCGTCACGATGCGGGAAGATTATCTTAACACCACTGCAATGAACGCATAAACGTGCCGGTAATTCCGCCGCCGCGCCGCGCCTTCGACAAGAAAAACCCTCGCCGACCCCTATGATCGTGTCTGGCTCGACGCCCGTTCGCGAAACGGGCGCGCAAGAAACGAACGAACGAAGGTCGGGGCGACCGTCGAAGCGGGGAGAAGATCGATGAAGTCCGAATTCGCCTGCCGCGTGCTGGCTTCCACCGCCATCGGCGCGGCGCTGCTGCTGCCGGCGACACCCGCCTTCGGCCAGGACGAGAGCGTCCTGCCCGCCGACACGGCCCTTTCCGACGAGCGCGACGAAGCCATCGTCATCACCGGATCGCGCCTGCGCCGGGTCGGCACCGACACGGCCGCGCCGGTGGTCGCCGTCGATCAGCAGGCGATCACCGATCGCGGCTTCGTCAGCGCCTCGGACGCGCTCAACCAGGTCACCTCGATCGTGCCGGCGCTGGCGCTCTCCCCGGCGAACGGCTCGGCGAGCGGCACCGGCCAGCAATTCGCCAACCTGTTCGGCCTCGGCGCCGGGCGGACGCTGACCCTGGTCAACAGCCGCCGCTTCGTCACCTCGTCGAGCGGCCTCGGCGATTCGCAGGTCGACGCCAACATCATCCCGACCGGGCTGATCAGCCGGGTCGAGGTCGTGCAGGCGGGCGGCGCGGTGGTCTACGGCTCCGACGCGATCGCCGGCGTCGTCAACTATATCCTGCGCGACGATTTCGAGGGGCTGGAGCTGGACGGCCAGGCCGGCATCTCCTCGCGCGGCGACTATCCGGTGTACAGCCTGCGCGGCACCGTCGGCCGCAATTTCGGCGGCGGGCGCGGCAATATCGCGCTCAACGTCGAATGGTCGCGCAGCGAGCCGCTCTATTTCAGGGACCGGCCGCGCAGCAACCTGTCGCGCGTCACCCAGTCCAACCCGGCCGATACCGGACCCAATGACGGCATCCCCTCGGTCCGCGAAGTGCTCGACGCGCGCTTCACCTCGTACACCGCCGACGGCGTCATCTTCACCATCCCGGCGCCCGTGCCGCAGCCGCCCTGCGGCGGCCAGATCTGCTTCCTGCGCGACGCCGGCGGCCAGCCGCTCCAGTTCGACGGGTCCGGCGGACTGACCTCCTACGATCCCGGCAACATTCTCGGCGTGCCCTTCTCCGAAGGCGGGCAGGGCTTCCGCTTCGCCGACCTCGCCAGCCTGCGCACCGGCATCGAGCGGCTGACCGCCAATCTCATCACCCATTACGATCTCACCGACAGCATCACCCTGTCCGGCGAATTCCTCTATGCGCGCACGGAGGGGACGCAGACGCCGACATTCCCCTCGCGCACGGTCCTCAACTCGGCGGCGTCCAATGCCGGCGTCATCACCTTCACGCGCAACAACGGTTTCCTCAGCCCGGAAACCGTCGCCGAGCTGACCGCGCGCAGCCCGGGCTTCGGCTTCGGCGCGCCGCTGTTCCTGTCCAAGATCTTTCCCGATCTGCTGTTCGACAACGACCAGCGGCTGATCACCGAAACCTATCGCGGCCTGGTCGCGCTCGAGGGCGAGTTCTCCGCCGGCTGGCGCGATTTCTACTGGTCGCTTTCGGGCAGCTACGGCCGCGTCGAGGGCGAGACGATCAGCTACGGCGTCATCAATTCGCGCTTCAACAACGCGATCAACGCGGTGCGCAATTCCAGCGGCCAGGTGGTCTGCGCGATCAACGCCGACGCCGATCCCACCAATGACGACCCGGCCTGCGCGCCGATCAATCCGTTCGGCGTCGGCAATGTGAGCCAGGCGGCGCGCGACTATGTCAACGTGCGCACCGGCAGCTCCTATACGAACGAGCAGATCGACCTGCTGGCGACGCTCGGCGGCACCTTGCTGCGCCTGCCGGGCGGCGATGTCAGCTTCGGCGTCGCCTACGAGCATCGCGACGAGCAGGTCAGCTTCGTCCCGTCGCTCGCCAGCCAGCAGGGCCTCGTCGGCACCGGCGCCATCCAGGTGCCGCAGGCGGGCGGCTACAATACCGACGAGGTGTCGGCGGAATTGCTGGTGCCGATCGTCGGCGGCGATTTCACGCTGCCGCTGGTGCGCGAGCTCGAGCTGACCGCGGCGGTCCGCTATGTCGACAACAGCCTGGCCGGCAGCGAGACGCTGTGGAGCGTCGGCGGCCGCTGGAACGTGACGCCGGGCGTGACGTTCCGGGTTTCGCGCAGCCGCAACTTCCGCGCGCCGACGCTCGAGCAACTGCTCGCGCCGACCGCGACCACCCTGGGCTCGATCGCCGTCGATCCGTGCGACGCGGACCGGATCAGTTCCGGCCCCAATCCCACCGTCCGACGCCAGAACTGCCTGGCGCTGTTCCAGGCCAATCCGGGCTATGGCGTGCTCGCCAACGGCAGCAATGCCGGGGACAGCGCGGAAGCGCGCCTCGCCACCTTCCAGAATCCGGCCGAGAATTTCCAGGTGGCGCTGATCTCGACCGGCGGCAATTCGAACCTGCGCAACGAGATTTCCGACACCCTCACCTTCGGCATCGTCCTCCAGCCGCGCTTCCTGCCCGGCCTGACCTTCACGGCGGACCGGATCGAGGTCGATCTCCAGGACGGCCTGTCCGCCTTCACCACCCAGGATTTCGCCGCCGCCTGCTACGACAATCCGACGGCGCCGCCGGGCGTGTGCGAGGCCTTCACCCGTCTCGCCGATCCGGACGGCGCCAATCCGGGCGGCACGATCATCACCGGCACGACCACCACGTTCAATGCCGGCGTCGTGCGCTTCCGGGGCGAAGTCTACAACCTCAACTACAATTTCGCGCTCGCCGATCTGTTCGGCGGGAGCGATATCGGGCGGCTCGATCTGTCGCTCGAGGCCACGCACACCTCGCTGCTGACCACCTCCGTCACCGGCGAGACCTTCGTGCGCAGCGACAACACGGTGTCGCAGCCCGACTGGGTCGGCCGCTTCGACGTCCGCTACACCAACGGGCCGCTCCGCCTCACCTATCAGATGGTCTATCGTTCGAAGGTGCTGCGCATCCCCGACACGACGATCGAGAGCGATCCCAATCCGATCATCGCCAGCAACACGGTCCACAACGCCTCGATGCAATATGATTTCGGCCGGTTCGTGCTGCGCGGCGGCGTGCTCAACCTGTTCGACACCGAGCCGTCCTACCCCACCGTCAATTACGGCGACATCATCGGGCGGCAGTTCTACGTGGGCGCCCGAGTGCGCTTCTGATGCGCGTCGCGCTCGGCGCCGCGTTTGCCCTGACCGTCGCGGCCGCGCTCGCCCAGGCGCAGGCGCCCGCGGCGCCGGGCTTCGCGGTGTCGCTGAAGCCGGGGCTGGATGCCGGCGGTGGCGCGATCGGCCATGTCGACGTGACGCTGGAGCTGAGCGCGGCCGAGACCGGCGCGGGCGAGGCGCTGGTCCAGCTCCCGCTGGTCGTCTCGAACGTCGAGACCGTGGCGGCGCATGTCGCCGATGTCGCGGCCCATGACGCGCGCGGGCCGCTGGCCTTGCGCGTCGAGGACGACGGCCCGGCTGAAACCGCCACCCGCCGCTGGATCGCCGGGCGCGCGGCCGAAGGCCCGGTCACGATCCGCTACCGCGCCCCGGTCACCGGCCGGTCGGCGGCGCGCGGCGCGGCGCCCCCGCTCGAGCCGCGCAACGATGCCGCCGCCTTCTCCGGCGCGGGCTCGACCTTCCTGCTGCTGCCACCGACGACGGCGCCGCACACCCTCTCGATGCGCTGGGATCTCTCCGCTTTGCCCGAAGGCGCGGCGGGGGTGAGCAGTCTCGGCCCGGGCGCGGCGGCTTCGGACGCGCCCGCGCCGGTCGCCCGGCTGGCGCGCGGCTTCTTCATGGCCGGCGCGATCGGCCGCTATCCGCCCGCGGACGGCGGCGGCCCGTTCTTCGCCGCCTGGCAGGACAGCCCGCCGTTCGACGCCGATGCGCTGATGGCGTGGACCGGGCAATTGCATGCCCATTACGTCACCTTCTTCGGCCTCGATCGCGCGCCGCCCTACGGCGTCTTCCTGCGCCCCAATCCGGTCAATGCCGGCGGCGGCGTCGGGCTGGCCGATTCCTTCGTCACCACCTTCGGACCGGAAACCGATCCCGAAGAGCTGAAATTCACCCTGTCGCACGAAATGTTCCACACCTTCGCCCCCGCGCTGAGCGCGCCGGGCGGGCTGGAATCGTCCTGGTTCGGCGAAGGGCTCGCCGTCTTCTACGCCCGCCACCTGATGCTGCGCTTCGGCCAGACCAGCCCCGAGGCCTTCCTGAATGACCTCAACTTCCATGCCGGGCGCTATTACAGCAGCATCATGGCCGAGGTGCCGAACAACGAGGTGCCGCGCCTGTTCTGGGCGGACACGCGGGTGCGCACTTTGCCCTACGACCGCGGCTCGCTCTATTTCGCGGTGGTCGATGATCGGATGCGCGAGGTCTCAGGCGGCGCCCGCTCGCTCGACGACCTGATGCTCGCCATGGTCGCGCGCCAGCGCGCCGGCCGGGCGCTCGGCAATGGCGACTGGGAGGAATTGCTGCGCGAACATCTCGGCGAAGAGGCGGTGGCGGAGTTCCGCGCGATGCTCGCCGGCCGCGTGCCGCTGCCGGACTCCGACGCCTTCGGCCCCTGCTTCCGTCGGACGACCCGGCCGCTGCGCCGCTACGAGCTGGGCTTCGAGCCCGCCGTGCTGACCGAGCCGCGCCGGATCGTGCGCGGGCTGGTGGCCGGATCGGCGGCCGAGCGCGCGGGATTGCGCGACGGCGACGAGATCGTCCGCCCGGTCCCGCAGGACGGCATCCAGGGCGACCAGACCCGGCTGCTCCAGCTCGAAATTCGCCGCGACGGGCGCATCTTCCCGCTGAGCTACCTGCCGCGCGGCGAAACGGTGGATGCCTGGCAGTGGGAGCGTGTCGCCGACGTGCCCGATTCGGCCTGCGCGACCCGATGAAGCTATGGTGAGACGATGAAACCGTTCCTTCCGGCGCGCGCGGCCCTGCTGGCCCTCGCCGCTTTCCTTTCCGCTCCCGGGCCGGCGCAAGCGGCGCCGCCGCTGCTCGTGCCCGGCGACGAGCCGGTCGTCGTCACGTCCCACGAACTGCGCACGCCCGAAGGCACGCTCCGCTACGAGGCGCGCGCCGGGCGGCTGCCGATCCGCCATGACGAGACGGGCGAGGTGCGCGGGCGCGTCTTCTTCACCGCCTATGTCGCGGCGCCGGCGCCGGGCCGGACGCGGCCAGTCACCTTCGTCTGGAACGGCGGGCCGACGGTCAATTCGCTGCTGCTCCACACCGAGATGTTCGGCCCGCGCCGGATCGAGGGCGCGGCGTTCGTCGACAATCTGGAAACGCTGCTGACGCACAGCGATCTCGTCTTCTACGATCCGGTCGGGACCGGGTTCAGCCGGCCCGAGACGGACGAAGCGGCGGCCGAATTCTACAGCGTGCTCGGCGATTTCGCGGCGACGGCGGAGTTCATCCGGGCCTGGCGGGCGCGGTTCGGGGCGGGGCGGCAGCCCTTGTTCATCGCCGGCGAGAGCTACGGCACCTGGCGGGCGGCGGGCGTCGCCGAGCTGCTGGCCGGGGCCGGGATCGAGCTGGCCGGCGTGATGCTGATCTCGGGCGGCGTGCCGGGATCGGGGATGCCGGATTCCTTCTCCGACGCGATGTTCATCCCGGCCCGCGCCGCCGCCGCCTTCCATCACCGCCGGCTCGCGCCGGAGCTGATGCGCGACCGGGCGGAGACGCTGCGCCGCGCGGCGGACTGGGCGCACACCGTCTACCAGCCGGCGCTGGCGCGGCGCGACGGCCTGTCGGCGGCGGAGCGCGAGGCGATCGCCGCCGATCTCGCCCGCTATACCGGCGTGCGCGCCGAGCTGATCGACCGGGAAACGCTGGTCATGCCGAACCGGGCCTATCTGCGCGCGCTGCTCGGGGAGGATCGCGTGCTCGACACGTTCGACATGCGGATCGTCGGCGCCGAGCCCCGGGTGCCGGGCCGCCGCGAGGCGATCGCCCGCTATCTGCGCGAGGAGCTCGGCTACGCCACCGACCTCGCTTATACCGGCATCGAGAACGGCTACATGCCGCGCCCCGGCCCCGACCGGCGCGGCACCGGCGCCCGCTGGTCCTACAACCATGTCGAGATCACGCCGGAGATGCTCGCCCGCGCCCAGGCCGGCGGCGGCCCGCCCGGATCGCAGCCCTGGCTCCAGCGGGCGATGCGCGCCGATCCGACCCTGCGCGTCTTCGTCGCCGCCGGCCGGTTCGACTCGCTCAACATGTGCGAGGGCAATCCGCTGATGACCGCCCGGCTCGAGCCGGAGCTCGTGCGGCGCTTCACCCATGCCTGCTACGAAGGCGGGCACATGATGTATCGCGACGCGCCGGAACGGGAGCGCCTCGCGCGCGACCTTCGGCAATTCATCGTCGCCGCCACCGGAGGGCAATAGAGCATGAACGGACCGATCCCGCGCTTCGCGTTCCTCGCGGGCCTGCTGGCGCTGCTCGCCGCCGCGCCCGCCGCCGCCCAGCCGCCGTCCGGCCCGCCCGAGCCGGCTGCGCCGGTGATGACGCGGGTTTCCGAGAACCCGGTCTCGATCGACGATCTGCCCCCGCCGCGCCGCTTCGTGACGCAGCATGAGACGATGATCCGCGGCCAGCGCCTGCGCTACACCGCCACCGCCGGCGAGACCTACATCACCAATCTCTACGGCGAGCCGATCGCCCGCTTCTTCTCCTTCGCCTATGTGAAGGACGGCCCGCGCGATCCGTCGCGCCCGGTCATGTTCGTGTTCAACGGCGGCCCCGGCTCGGCCTCGGTCTGGCTGCACATGGGCGTGATCGGCCCGCGCCGGCTGGTGCTCGACCAGGAGGTCAATCCCAGCGTCACGCCGCCCTTCGGCATCCAGGACAATCCCTACAGCCCGCTCGACGTCGCCGATCTCGTCTTCATCGATCCGGTCGGCACCGGCTACAGCCAGGCGGTCGGCAATGCCCGCAATGCCGACTTCTACGGCATCGACGAGGACGCCGATTCGGTCGCCCGGTTCATCGAATTGTGGCTGACCGAGAATGGCCGCTGGAACTCCCCCAAATATCTGGTCGGCGAAAGCTACGGCACCGTGCGCGCCGCGATCCTGCCCCGCGCGCTGATGGGCGGGCCTTTCTATGCCGGCGTGATGCGCGGCATCACGGTCGACGGCATCGTCCTGCTCGGGCTCGCGCTGGGCGCCATGGGCGACGAGCCGGGCGCGCCGGCCGGGCCGGACCCGCGCGCCGGCCTGTTCCTGCCCAGCTTCGCCGCGACCGCCTGGTATCACAACCGGATCGACCGCGCCGGGCGGAGCGTCGAGCAGATCCACGCCGAGGCCGCCGCCTTCGGCGCCACGGACTATGCCGACGCCCTGTTCCGGCTGCGCGGCGGCAATCTGCCGGACGCGGACAAGCGGCGCGTCGCCGATCGGCTGGCCGCGCTCACCGGCATTCCGGCGGAAAGCTGGATCCGCGGCGATCTCAGGATCAGCAACCAGGCCTTCCTGCGCACGATCCTCGCCGATCGGGGGCTGGAGGCCGGCAATTACGACAGCCGCTACACGCTCCCGCTCGCCCAAAGCGGCAACGATCCCGTCGCCGACGATCCGGCGATGGGCCGCTACGTGCCGGGCTTCATCGCCTCGTTCCACGACATGCTGCGCGCCGATCTCCAGGTGGACATGCCGATGCCCTATCATTCGATCACCTGGGTCGGCCTCAACTTCGCCTGGAACCGCAACCGGATCGGCCTTCCCGCCGCCGCCAGCGTCGCCGGCGAGCTGGCGGTGGCGATGCGGCGCAATCCGGACCTGCGCGTGCTGGTCGCGTCGGGCTATTACGACATGGTCACGACCGCCGCCTCGGGCGAGGACCAGATCCGGCGCGGCGGCCTGCCGCTGGACCGGGTCACGTTCCGTAATTACGAATCCGGCCACATGCTCTATCTGGGCGACACCGCCGAAGCCTTCGCCGACGACATCCGCGCCCTGATCGCGGCGCGATAGGGGCTTCCGAGACGGTCCGGACGATTCTGGCCGGACGATCCCGGCCATTGCGGCGATCGAGTGCGGACCCTAGACCGCCGGACCATGCGCCAGTCCCTTGCCAGGATCGCCCTCGTCGTGCGCGACTATGACGAGGCGATCGCGTGGTTCACCGGCAAGCTCGGCTTCGTCCTCGTCGAGGACAGCTATCAGCCCGAGCAGGACAAGCGCTGGGTCGTCATCGCCCCGCCGGGCGCGCCCGAAGGTTCGGCGACGCTCCTTCTCGCCCGCGCGGCGACGCCCGCGCAGGTTGCCGCCGTCGGCAACCAGTCGGGCGGCCGCGTCTTGCTGTTCCTGCACACCGACGATTTCGATCGCGACCATGCGGCGCTGTCCGCCAAGGGCGTCCGCTTCGTCCGCGCGCCCGCCGTCCAGCCCTACGGCAAGGTCGCCGTGTTCGAGGATCTCTACGGCAATCTGTGGGATCTGATCGGGCCGGCCGGGGTGGAATGACCGGCCGCGCCGGGCGGACTTCCCGGCGTCGGCCGCCTCATTCCATCCGCCGCGCCGTCGTGATCGTCACCGGCTCCGCCAGCATCTGTCCGCGCATCGCGCCGCTGCCGGCTTGCGGGTCGGCGGGCATGGCGAGGATCGCGCGGACCACGTCCATCCCCTCCACGACCCGGCCGAAGGCGGCGTAGCCCGGCTCGTCCCCGCGCGCGTCCATCTGCGGCATGGCCGAGACGGTGATGAAGAACTCGCCCATCGCCATGCCCGGCGCGCCGCGCGCCATCGAGATCGTCCCGGCCTCGTGCCGCAGGCCCGTTTCGCTGGTCGGCTCGTGCGCGATCGGCGGCAGCATGCGGCGGTAGGCGCGGCGGATGCCGCCCTGGATGAAGCCGCGCTCGGGCGCGCCTTGCGTCGGCGCGGCGCGGTAGAAGGTGGTGCCGTCGAACCGGCCCTCCTCGACATAGCGCAGGAAATTGGCGGCGGTGACCGGCGCGCGCCGCCCGTCCAGCTCCAGCACGATCGCCCCGGCCGCCGTGTCGAGCCGGACCCGCGCCGTATCGGGCACCGGCTCGGCCGCGCGCGCCGCCCTGGCGGGGGCGGCCGCGTTCGCGGCATTGGCGGGCGCGTCGCCCTCCGCCTGGCCGCCGCATCCGGCGAGGGCGAGCGCGGCGGCGAACGGGGCGGCGAGCGAGGCGAGCGAGGCGAGCGAGCGGATCATGGCGCCGACCCTAATCAAGCCGCGCCCGGCGTCCAGCCCGGGCTGGACCCGTCATGTCCGGCCGCTAGGATACGCGTGGGAAAGGGGGCGCGATGAGCGGGGCGGGCGCGTTCGTGTGGTTGCCGCGACAGGGCACGGAGGCGCCGGTTCCGGCGCTGCGCTTCGCCGTCGCGGACGACGCGCACCGGCTGGTCTCCGGCGCCTGGACGGTGCGGGCGGACCGGCACGGCGTCTTCCGCATCGCCGGGGCGGGCGGCTTCGGGTGCATGAAGCTGACGCTGCGGCGGCGCGGCCTCGCTTTCGCTTATGCGCCGGACGGCGGCGACGCGATCGTCGGCTGCCGGGTGGCGGGGCCGGGCGCGCGCCGGGCGCACTGGCTCCCCGCGCCGGAAACCGCGCCCTGGCACGCGCTCACCTTGTCCTTCCCCTTCGAATATTCGCGCCGCGCGCCGCGCCCGGCGGGCGATCCGGCGCGGCGGCCGATGATCCTGCTGCCCCCGGCCGGGCGCGGCCGGATGGTGCGCATCGCCTTCCTGCTCGCCGACGCCGCGGCGGGGCGGATCGATTACGAGGACCGCAGCGATCTCTATCTCGGCCGGGTCACGGACGGGCGGCGCAGCCTGCTCGTTATGCGCCGGATCGTCGAGAGCGACCTCGCCGGCTACAGTTCCCGGCTGGTCCGCCTGTCGCCCGAAGCGCCGCTCGCGCTCCATTCGCGCGCCGGCGCGCCGCCGGAGGACGAGCTCGGCCTCCTCCTGCTCGATCCGGGCAAGGACCATCTCGACATGGTCGAGCTCCACAATCTGTGCCGGAAGGCGCCGGCCGAAGCGCCGCCGCCGCCCCGGCCGCGACAGCTCGGCTTCGAGTTCGGCTGAGCCTAGAACAGCCCCGGCACGTCGCGCTGCGCCGCGCTCGGCCGATCGGGGATCAGCAGCTCGCGCTCCGGCTCCGCGACGCGCAGCCGCTGGGCGGCGAGGCCCGCGCTGATCGGCGTGCAGCTCCGCCCGGCGAGGAAATCGAGCGCGCGGGCGATCGAGGCTTCCTGCGGGTCGCCGAGCGGGCGGGTGATGTCGTCATTCGCCTGGCAGGTCGCGGGCATGACGCCGGCGAGGCCGTTATAATAAGCGCCCTGGCGCGCCGCATTCTGGGTGGCGAAGGCGACGATCCGCAGCCGGTCGTCGCAGGCGGCGCGGTCGATGCCGACCTGGCCGACCGGCTTGCCGAACGTGTTGGTGCCGACCAGGGCGACATTCTCGTTCAGATAGGGGATGAAGGAATTGATCACGAGCTCGCTGGCCGAGGCCGTGCCGCCGGTGCCGATGAAGGCGATCCGGGTCGGCGACACGGATTGCGGTACCGTCTGGAAGTTGCGCGTCTCGTCATATTGCGCCGCCTTTTCCGGCCGGAAGGCGGTGTAGGAGAAGACGTCGGACGCCGCCCGGTTGCCGCCGAGCAGATCGCCCATCAGGTCGGCGATCCGCACCAGCCCGCCGCCATTGTAGCGGAAATCGACGATGATCTCGGTGATCCCTTCGGCGCGGAACTGGGCGAAGGCATTGCGCAGCGCGGCGTCGGCGGTGCCGATGAAGGTGCGCAGGTTGACATAGCCGACCCGGCGGCCGCCATCGTCGATGATCCTGGCGCCGTAGCGGGTCGAGACCGGCAGCAGCTCGAAATCGGCCTTGGCGATCGAAACCTCGCGAGTACCGCCGGCGTCGCTGATCCGCAGCACGCGGGTGGTGCCGGCCGTGTTCGGCCCGAGCGCGTTGGTGATGCCGGCCCCGCCTTCCGACGCGAGGATGGCGGAGACGGCGCGCAGGTTCGCGCCGCTCGTCCCGATCGCCAGGATCTCGGTGCCCCGGTCGATGCCGGCGGCGAGGCCGGGCGCGCCTTCGAACGCCTCGGTCACGAACAGCCGCGAGCCGGCGAGCCCCAGCCGGATGCCGAAGCCGGCGCTCTGGCCCGAATTGATGAACGCATTCTCCTCGGCGATCGAGGTGATGTAGGTGAAGAAGCGGTCGCGCCCGCTGGCGCGGGCATTGGCGGTCAGCGCGTCGATATAGTCGTCGACGGTGGAATAGGGCGCCGGATCGAGGCTCGTGGGCAAAGTCTCCGGGAAGAAATACCATTCGCGGATCTGCGCGGCCGCCCAGTTCTGCCGGTCGCGCAGCGAGCAGGTGGCGACGGGCGGCGGGCTGGGCGGATTGACGCCCCCGCTGGGCGGCGGGCCGGAGGAGGCGCCGCCGCCTCCGCCGCCGCACCCCGACAGCAATGCCGCCAGACAGATGAACGCCCCGAGACGCCGACGCTTCATGGCAACCCCCAGCCTGTGTCGCGCCAGCCTAGCCCGGCCGGACCGGCCTGTCAGGCCACTAATTCGGCGCGGCCGCGCGCTTAAACCATCTGTCGTGTCACATTGTTAACCGGGCGGGCGGATCATCGCCGGATCATGTTTCGACGCCGCGCACCCTGGCTGATCCTCGCCTTCGCCGTGGGCCTGTGCCTCGTCGGCCTGCCGGGCTGGATCGCGCCTTACGATCGCGGCGGCCTGCTCGATCCGCTGATGATCGCCGGCCTCGCCGGTGTCGCCGCGCTGGCGATGATGCTGATCGTGGGCGGCATCGCCGCGCCGCTGCGCGCCTGGGCGGTGATGGCCTTGTGCCTGCCGGTGTCGGTGGCGGCGCGCGTCGTGCTGGAGATGTCGCAAGGCCGTTCCTCGGCGCCGGACATCGCCGTCGCGCTGGTCGTCGGCGCCGCCGTGGTGCTGCCCGGCATCCTCGCCGCCCTGCTCGCCCGGCGGCTCCAGGACCCCCGGCGCGGCGCCTAGCTTCCCCGCCGCGCGTCGCGCCAGTCGGCGGGGTGCTGGTGCCTCCCCCGCCACAGGCCGCGCCCGGCCCGCCGCGCCTCGGCCTCCTCGGCGGCGTAGCGCGCGTCGCGGGCGTTGCGCAGCCGGCGCCCCAGCCCTTCGCGCACCATCGCGGCGCCGATGTCGCCCTCATGGTTGCGGCAGCGGGCGATGGTCCGGCCATAACGGTCGCGGCCATGATCGGCGCAGGCGAGGCCGCCGGCCCCGGCCAGCGCGACCAGCCGGTCGCGCGCGGCCCGGCCGCAGGGCCAGGCCCGTCCGTCCGCTTCGGCGCAATCCTGCCGGTATTCGGGCGCGTCATAGCCTTGCAGGCGGATGACGCGCCCGGCGATGCGCAGGCTGTCGCCGTCGATCACCTCGACCCGCTCGCCATTGTCGGTGCGGATCGCCTTGGGCGGCAGCAGATGCCCGTCCGTCCAGTAGAGCCAGGCGGCGGCGATCAGCACGGGGATCGTCCACCAGCGCGCCCGCCGGACCGCCGTCCTGCCGCGTCCCGCCATGCTGCGCGCGTCAGCGTTTCTTGACGAACTCGGCGCGCAACACGAGGCCCTTGATGCCGTCGTGGCGGCAATCGATCTCCTGCGCGTCGCCGGTCAGGCGGATCGATTTGATCAGCGTGCCGCGCTTCAGGGTCTGCCCGGCGCCCTTCACCTCCAGATCCTTGATCAGCGTGACCTGATCGCCGTCGGCGAGCAGGTTGCCGACCGCGTCGCGCACTTCGACCGCATCCTCGGCCGCCTGTTTCGCCTTCAGCTCGGCGGCCGGCAGCCACTCGCCGGTCGCCTCGTCATAGACATAGTCGTCGTCGCTCATTCCGGTCTCCCTCGCCGCGACTGTCGCGCGCCGTGATCCTGTTAATCTCACCGCCGGCAAGATCAAATCTCACGGATGCGATTGTCGGCGCCGCGCGCCGTCATGCGAATCGGGCAGATACGCGCCGTTCGCGCCGGCGCCACGCTTTCTCGTGGAAGAAGAAGGCGACCGCGTTGAGGCAGGGCTCGATCAGCGCGATGCCGCCGGCGATCGCGAGCGATCCGGTGAGCGCGTAGGCGACCGAGAAGCCGACGAGCAGATGGATGGCCAGATAGGACAGGGTTTTGGCCAGATCGCGGGACAGGAGGGGCGGATGCGCGTGCATCCGGCCTATTTAAGAATCGTTCGCAACAACGCCAATGGCTTTGTCCGCTTTTTGTGATCGCTCCGGCCGATCAATCCTCCGGATTGTCCGGCAGTTTCCAGTCGATCGGCTTCAGCCCCCGGCTTTCCAGGAAGGCGTTGGTCTGGGAGAAATGCCGGCAGCCGAAGAAGCCGTTATGCGCGGAGAGCGGGCTCGGATGCGGCGCGCGCAGCACGAGATGGCGGCCGCCGCGATCGACGCTGTCCACCACCGCCGCCTTTTTCTGCGCATAATTGCCCCAGAGCAGGAACACGACCGGATCGGCCTGCCGGTTCACCTGGGCGATCGCGGCGTCGGTGAACCGCTCCCAGCCCCGGTCGCGGTGCGAGGCGGCCTGGCCCATCCGCACGGTCAGCACGCTGTTGAGCAGCAGCACTCCCTGCTTCGCCCAATGCTCCAGGAAGCCGTGCCGCGCCGGGGCGATGCCGAGATCGTCGCGCAATTCCTTGTAGATGTTGACGAGGCTCGGCGGGATCGCGACGCCCGGCTTCACGCTGAAGCACAGGCCGTGCGCCTGGCCCGGCCCGTGATAGGGGTCTTGCCCCAGGACCACCACGCGCACCTGGCCGAGCGGCGTCAGGTCCATCGCGCGGAACCATTCCGTCCCCTTGGGAAAGACGCGCTGCCCCGCCGCCTTCTCGGCGACGAGGAAATCCTTGAGCGCGCGCATATAGGGTTGGTCGAACTCGACCGCGAGCGGGGCCAGCCAGCTCTGGTGGAGCTTGACGGCGCCGCTCATGTCGGCGCTCCGGCGGCGCGTGGATTGTCCATCACGCCGTCATAGAGGCACGCGGGCCGGGGAAAAAGTCGGGAAAAAGGGGCGCCCGGCGCTGCGGGCGCCCGACGTCTCACATGCCGTTGGTATCGGCCGGGGGCGGCGGGATCTCGCCGGCTTCAACCGCTTCCGCCTGATTCTCGCCGGCTTCGCGAATGGCGTCCGCCTGATTTTCCAGGCTCTCTTCGAGAACCGGATCGGTGGTGTTGTCGGCCAGATCATCGATATAGTCGGCCTGGTTGTCGGCCGCCGCCTCGATATTCTCGGCCGCGTTCTCGGCGGGGGTGTTGGTGCCGCATGCGGTCAGCGCAAGCAGGCCCGCAGCGATCGCCCCCTGGGTCAAAATCTTCATCGAAACCCCTTTCATGGCGTCACAAATCGGGGCGTCTGGGCCATAGGCCCGACGCCCCGGGAACGCCGCGTGACATCCAGCATCCCGGGGGCACAAAGCCTGGCCGGCGCGAAAGGTTCCCGGAAAAACGGGTCCGCCTGTCCTAGCGCCGGGTCTGCTGCGCCCACCACTGGCGCACGGCGGCGAGCGTGCCGGTCACATGCTCGCGCCAGTCCATGTCGCTGTGGACGTGGAGGATCCGCCCGTCCGGCGCGATCACGTAGGAGGTGCGGTTGGTCATCGCGGCGCCCTCGCGCAGCAGCACGTCATAGGCGCGGATCGTCTCGGGGCTGGCGGTCGCGACCGGGAAGGCGTTGCGGCAGGCTTCGACCGAGAAGCGGCGCAGCGTGTCGTAATCGTCCGCCGACATGCCGATCACGCGCGCGCCGAGGCGGCTGAACTCGGCCGAGGCCTCGGAAAAGGCATTGGCCTCGGCGGTGCAGCCCGCGGTGAAGGCGCGCGGATAGAAATAGAGCACGACCGGGCCGTGCCGGAGCTGCTCGGCGAGGTGCAGGCGGAAGGGCTGCCCGGCGAGCGCGCCGGTGGTGGTGAAATCGGGGGCGCGCGCGCCTTCCGGCAAGGCGGGGACGGCGGCGGCGGGCATCAGCGCGAGCGCGGCGGCAAGGATGGGGGCGAGGGCACGCATGCGGGGCGACTCCTTCGAAAGCGGGATCGCCGCAGGATAGAGCCGAACCGCGCCGCCCGCCAGAGCCGCCTCAGCCGGCCTGTGCCGGCGCGCCGCAATCCGCGCAGTCGGCGGCGGCGCCCAGTTCGATCTGGATGGTGACATGCCCGATGCCGAAGCGCTCGTGCATGACCCGCTGCGCGTTCTTGAGGAAGTCGTTGCCCGGATGCGGGCCGTCGATCACCAGATGCGCGGTCATCACCGTCGCGCTGGTGCCCGCCGCCCAGATATGGAGATCGTGGACCGCCGCGACGCCGGGCATTTCGGCCAGCGCCGCCTCGACCTCGTCGGTCTCGATCCCCCGCGGCACCGCGCCCATCGAGAGCAGGACGGACTGCTTGAGCAGATCCCAGGTGCTCCACAGGATGATCGCGGCGATGACCAGGCTGATCGCCGGGTCGA
>CAZTPD010000005.1:0-39039 GCA_964614625.1 uncultured Sphingosinicella sp.
GACGGCAATCCGTCCGCGAGCTGGCAGATCCGCGACCGCGACCGCGCCGCGCCCGGCGCGAGCCGCTTCTTCACCCGGATGGGTCAGTTCCTCAGCCTGATCGGCCTCGCCGCGCTCATCATCGCCGGCATCGGCGTCGGCAACGGCGTCTCCTCCTATCTCCGGCTCAAGCGCGACGGCATCGCGACGCTGAAGGCGCTCGGCGCCACGTCGCAGGACGTCTCGCGCATCTATCTGGCGCAGATCTTCATGGTCGCGTCGGTCGCCGTGCTGGCCGGACTGGCGGTCGGCGCGCTGCTGCCCCCGGCGCTCATCGCGCTGGCGGGCGACGTGCTGCCGGTGCGGCCGGGCTTCGCGATCCACTGGCTGCCGCTGGCGACCAGCGCCGCCTACGGCCTGCTCGTGGCCTATATGTTCGTCCTGCCGCCGCTGGCGCGGGCGCGGATGTTCCCGGTGGCGACCCTGTTCCGCGCCGGGCTGGACGAGGGCGCGCGGATGGACCGGCGCAGCCTGCTCCTCGCCGGCCTCGCGGGGCTTGCCGTGGTCGCGCTGGCGGTGGGGACGGCGCGCGATCCGCTGTTCGCCGCCGCGGTGCTCGGCGCGGTCGCCGCCGTCTTCCTCATCCTCTACGGCATCGGCGTCGGGGTGCGGCGGCTGGCGCGGCGGCTGCCGCGCGTCCGCCGGCCGCTGGTGCGCCTCGCCATCGCCGGGCTCCACCGTCCCGGCGCGCAGACGGTGGCGCTGGTCATCGCGCTGGGCCTCGCGCTCACTTTGTTCGTGGCGCTCGCCGGCATCCAGACCAGCCTGTCCGCCGAGATCGCGCGAACCGTGCCGGAGCGCGCGCCGAACCAGTTCGTGCTCGACATTCCCGCCGCCGAGCGTTCGCGCTTCGAGGAACTCGTGCGGCAGGCCGCGCCGGGCGCCGAGATCAATGTCGTGCCCACCCTGCGCGGCACGATCGTCGCGTTCGGCGGCCGGCGGGTCGCGGACCTGGCCGAGCTGCCGGACGGCGCCTGGTTCCTGCGCGGCGAGCGCGGCGTCACCTACAGCCGGGGAGTGCCGGAAGGCAGCGATCTCGTCGCGGGCGATTGGTGGCCCGAGGACTATGCCGGCCCGCCGATCCTGTCGCTCGACCGCGATGCGGCGGGCGTGATGGGCGTCGGGATCGGCGACACGCTGACGGTGAGCGTGCTCGGCCGTGAGATCGAGGCGCGGATCGCCTCGCTGCGCGAGATCCACTGGGACACGATGGGGTTCAACTATCTGATGGTCTTCCCGCCCTCCGTGCTGGAGGCCGCGCCGCACAGCCTGGCGGCGACGATCGGGATGGACGCCGCGCGCGAGGGCGCCGTGTCCCGCGCCGTGCTCGGCGCCTTCCCCTCCGTGTCGATCATCGCCGTCGGCGAGGTCATCGAGCAGGTCGGCACGATCCTGTCGCAGATGTCGGTGGCGATCCTGCTCTCCGCCTCGGTCGCGATCCTGGCGGGCATCGCCGTGCTGATCGGCGCGATCGCCGCCGCGCGGCAGGCGCGCAGCTATGACAGCGTGATCCTCAAGACGCTGGGTGCGACCCGCTGGCAGATCCTGGGCGCGCAGGCGCTCGAATATGCATTCCTCGCGGCGATTCTGGCGCTGGTGTCGCTCGCGCTGGGGCTGGCCGGCGCCTGGTACGTGATCGTCGGCATCTTCGAGTTCGGCTGGAGCCCCGACTGGGCGGTCGTGCTCGGCACGCTGGCCACGGGCGCGGTCCTGACCCTGGGCGTCGGCCTGCTCGGCTCGCTCCCCCTCCTGTCGATCCGCCCCGCCCGCGCCCTGCGCCAGCTTTGACGGGGCGGATGCCGCGCGGTTAGAGCTCAGGCCTGCGCGGCCAGTCCGGCGGCCGTGATTCCCGCGAGGGCGCATTGTTCGTCATTGTCGGAGGTGTCGCCGGTGATGCCCACCGCGCCGAGGACGGCGCCGGCCGGATCGACGACGATGACGCCTCCGGCCGCGGGGATGAGGCCCTGGCGCGCGAGCGGGCCGAGCGCGGCGATGAAGGCGGGCCGCTCGGCGGCGATCGCGGCGATCTCCCGGCTCGGGATGCCGAGCGCGAGCGCGCCCGCGGCCTTCCCGCAGGCGATCTGGCCGCGCATCGAGGAGCTGCCGTCCTGCCGCGCCAGCGCGATCGGATGCCCGCCGGGATCGAGCACGGCGACGGTGAGCGGCTTGAGGCCGAGCCTGTGCGCCGCCTCGAAGGCGCCGGCGATGATATGATTGGCCTGGTCGAGCGTGATGGCGGTCATGCGGCGGATTCTCCAATTGGGGTCGAATAGGGGCAGGGGCCGCCCGTCGCCCAGTCGAGCAGCTCGATGGTGTGGACGGCCGGAATGGACGTGGCGGTGCCGATCTGGATGGCGCAGCCCAGATTCCCGGTGGCGATGACGTCGGGCAGGAGCCGGGCCAGATTCCCGGCCTTGCGCGCGGCGAGCCGGCCGGCGATTTCGGGCTGGAGCAGGTTGTAGGTTCCGGCGGACCCGCAGCACAGATGGCTCTCCGCCGGCGTCGCGACGATGAACCCGGCTTGCTCGAGCAGGCGCGCGGGGGCGTCGGTGATCTTCTGCCCGTGCTGGAGGGAGCAGGGGGGATGATAGGCGACCCTGACCGCCGGGACGGGCACGAACGGCAGGGGCGCGTCGGCCAGCAGCTCGCTCACGTCCTTCGCCAGCGCCGAGACACGTTCCGCCCGCTCGGCGAAGTCGGGATCGTCGCGCAGCAGGACGCCGTAATCCTTGATCGCCGTCCCGCAGCCGGACGCCGTCGCGACGATGGCGGTGATCCCGCCCTCCGCGATCAGCCGCTCCCAGGCGACGACGTTGCGCCGCGCCGCCGCCAGGCTTTGCGCCGTGCGCCCCATATGGTGGACGAGCGCCCCGCAGCACGCCTCGCCGCGCGCGAACGCAATTTCGAATCCGGCCCGGCCGAGCACCCGCGCCGCCGCCTCCCGGATGCCGGGACGAAGCACCGGCTCCGCGCAGCCCTGCATCAGCACGACGCGCCCGCGCGATCCGGCGGCGGGCGCGTCCGGCAGGCGCGCCGCGCGGGGCACGTCGCGCGGCGCGAGGGCGATCATCGCCGCGAGCGGCCTGAGCGCGGGGATGCGGCGCAGCAGCGGCACCGCCGGCCGGACAAGCCGCGCCGCGCCGAGCGCCGCCCGGAAACGGCGGGGATAGGGCAGGACGGCGGCGAGCAGCCCGCGGATCAGCCGCTCGTGCCACGGCCGCCGATAGCGTTGCTCGACATAGGCGCGGGCATGATCGACCAGATGCTTGTAGTTCACGTCCGACGGGCAGGTCGTCATGCACGACAGGCATGACAGGCAGCGATCGATATGCTTGACGATCTCCGGGGTCGGCGCCTGCTCGCCTTCGAGCATGTTCTTCATGAGGTAGATGCGGCCGCGCGGGCTGTCGAGCTCGTCCCCGAGCAGCACGTAGGTCGGGCAGGTCGCGGTGCAGAAACCGCAATGGACGCATTTGCGGATCGCCGCCTCGGACGCGGCCATGTCCGGGTCCGCTAGCTGGGACGCGGTGAAATCCGTTCGCATCAGAAGCGCCCCGTTTCGAAGACGCCCGCTGGATCGAAGGCCCGCCGCACCCGCTCCTCCAGCAAGGCTATCGCGGCCGTTCCCGGATGCAGCGCGGGGATGCGCGCGCGTGCCTCGGCCGGCGCGCGCACCAGCATGGCGTGCCCCCCGGCCTCCTCCGCCGCGCGGCGGACGCGCGCCGGCTCGCCATCGAAGACGAGCCAGATCAGCGCGCCGGCCCAGTCCATCAGCCAGTCCGACGGCGGCAGCGCGAGCGCGCGCACGACGCCGGCGGCGCGCGTGGCGCGGACATTCACCCGCCAGAGCATCCCGTCGGCCGGGAACCGGGCGAGATCGCGCAAGTCGCCCCACAGGGACGCCGCCTCGTCCGCTTCGGCGCGACGCACGGCGCCGAAAGGGGCGAGGAGATCGGCCAGCATCCGGCCGCGCGCGTCGACCGAGGGGCCGAAGCCCTGGACGCGCAGCAGCGTCGATGCCGCCGCGTGCGCCGATTCCGGCAGATGCGCGGCCGCCGCGACCTCGGCCTGGCTGCCCATCGCCGTGGCCATCGCGGCGACGGCGTCGTCGGGGCCGAGACCCTCGACGAGCCAGGTCGCGCGGGCGCGCGGGCGCGGCAGCACCTTGAGCGTGACCTCGGTCAGCGCGAACAATCGCCCCCAGCTGCCGGCGGCAAGCTTGGGCAGATCATATCCCGTCACGTTCTTGACGACCTTGGCGCCCGCCACGAACGCCTGCCCGCGGCCCGACACGGCTCGGAAGCCCAGCAGGTGGTCGCGCACTCCGCCGAAGGCGAGGCGCTGCGATCCAGCGACGCCGGCGGCGACCACCCCGCCGATCGAGGCCCTGCCCGCCGGCGCCCCGAACAGGGGGCCGTGATCGAACGGCGCGAAGGCGAGCATCTGGCCTTGCGACGCGACGAGTGTCTCGATCTCGCCGAGTGGCGTCCCGGCCCCCACGGTCAGCACCAGCTCCGCCGGATCGTAATCGATCACGCTGGCGAAGCCGGTCATGTCGAGCGTCGTCGCCGGGACGGCGGCGCCGATCGCGGCCTTGCTCGCGCCGCATGCGATCGAGAGCCGTTCGCCCGATCCGGCCGCCTGGGCGATCGCGTCGGCGAGCTCGGCCTCGGTGGTCGGGCGCAGGGCGGGCGTCACGCTCAGAATCTCGGCAGGTTGGGGAAGGGCAGGCGGCCGCCGTGGACGTGCATCCGCCCGAGCTCGGCGCAGCGATGCAATTGCGGGAACACCTTGCCGGGATTGAGCAGCAGCTCCGGATCGAAGGCGCATTTCACCCGCTGCTGGTGCTCCAGGTCGATCGCGCTGAACATGACGGGCATCAGGTCGCGCTTCTCGACCCCGACGCCATGCTCGCCGGTCAGGACGCCGCCCACCTCGACGCACAGCCTGAGGATGTCGGCCCCGAACGCTTCCGCCCGCTCCAGCTCGCCCGGCGCGTTGGCATCGTATAGGATGAGGGGGTGGAGATTGCCGTCCCCGGCATGGAACACGTTGGCGACGGCGAGGCCGTGCCGCGCGGACATCGCGGCCATGCGCTCCAGCACATCGGGCAATCGCCGCCTCGGGATGGTGCCGTCCATGCAATAATAATCGGGCGCGAGCCGCCCGACCGCCGGGAAGGCGGCCTTGCGTCCCGCCCAGAACGCGTCGCGCTCCGCCTCGTCGCGCGACAGCCGGCAGGACGTCGCGCCATTGGCGGACGCGATCCGCCGGATCTCCCCGTCGAGATGATCGAGCTCCTGTGCGACCCCGTCGAGCTCGACGATCAGCAACGCCTCGACATCGAGCGGATAGCCCGCGCCGACGAACGCCTCGGCGGCATGGATCGCGGGCCGGTCCATCATCTCCATGCCGGCGGGGATCACGCCGGCCGCGATGATGTCGGCGACGCACTGGGCGGCCGCCTCGACGTCGGGAAAGCCGACGAGCATCGCCCGCGCGGCCTGCGGCTTCGGCAGAATCCGCACAATGACCTCCGTCACCACGCCGAGCAGGCCCTCCGACCCGACGACGAGCCCGAGCAGGTCGAGGCCGGCCGGATCGAGATGCGCGCCGCCGAGGCGCACGATCTCGCCGTCCATCAGGACCAGCTCGACGCCGAGGACATTGTTGGTGGTGAGCCCGTATTTGAGGCAGTGGACGCCGCCGGAATTCTCCGCGACATTGCCGCCGATCGAGCAGGCGATCTGGCTCGACGGGTCCGGGGCGTAATAGAATCCGCGCCCCTCCACCGCCCGCGTGACGGCCAGGTTGGTGACGCCCGGCTGCACCACCGCCAGCCGGTCCTCATAATCGATGTCGAGCACGCGGTTGAGCTTGCTCAGCCCGAGCAGCACCGCGTCGGCGAGGGGCAGCGCGCCGCCCGACAGCGAGGTGCCCGATCCGCGCGGCACGACCTTCACCCCGTTGGCATGGCACCAGCGCAGGATCGCCGACACCTGAAGGGTCGTCTCGGGCAGGACCACGACCATCGGGGGCTGCCGATAGGCGGTGAGGCCGTCCGATTCATAAGGCCGCAACGCGTCGGGATCGTCGATCACGCCTTCGCCGGGAACGATCCGCCGCAGCGCGGCGACGATCTCGCCGCGCCGCGCGAGCGTGTGCTGGTCGGGAGGAGGCATGGTCAGTGTCATGTCGGGCAGGTCACGCGGGATGGTAGCCTCGAACCGATCCGATCGGCAGCACTACAAAATCAGAGGTCGCCGCTCCTGTGCGCCTTCGGGCCGGAGCCGGTCGGGACAGCCGTCCGCCAACGCGCGGACGGCTGTCCCCCCGGGAGCTAGAATTTGAACCGCACGCCCACGCGGAAGATCCGCCCGAGAAGGTCGAACTGGTTGCTGACCGCCGCGCGCCCCTGGAACAGCGAAGCCGGGTTGATCGACGGATCCCGATTGAACAGGTTCTGCACCGAGAGATAGGGCTCGACCGATCCGCCCATCGCCTCGAGATGAAAGGCGATGTTGACATCGAAGTAGCTCGCTCCGTCGATGCGGTTGGTGTTGATCGTCGGATTGGTGACGGTCGAGACCGGGCACCCGCTCGCGCATTCGACATAGGCGGTCGATGTGTTGTTGTAGCTCGACGCGCTCAGGCCGCGATTGACGATGCTCGTCGTGAACAGGCCGTTGGTGTAGCTCAGCGAGGCCAGCCACCGCCAGGAAGGCGCGTTGATCGATCCGGCCGCGTTGACGGGGATCGAGACGCCGTCTTCCTGCTCGAAGGCGATGACGTGGGTCGCGAAGCCCCGGAAGCTGATCGTGCCGTTCGATCCGACCCGGGTGCGATAGCCGAGCTCGAAATCGAGACCGCGCTCCTTCAGGCGCAGGAAATTGACCGGCGAGGACCGGATCCGCACCAGATTGCCCGCGCCGTCGCGATCGACCAGGGCGCAGAACGCCGCCGCGCCGGTGAAGCAGCGGTTGACGATCTGCTGGAAGCTGACCGTGGCGATCGCGTCGTCGATCGTGATGTCGAAATAGTCGATCGAGGCGACGAGCCCGTTGATGAAATCGGGGCGGAAGACCACGCCGACGCCCCAGCTGTCCGCCTTTTCGGGCGAAAGATCGGGATTGCCGGTTTGCAGGTAGGTCGGGATCACCGTCGTGCCCGTTTCGGGATCGGTGACGGTCGTGAACCCGGTGTTGCCGGGCGTGAAGAGCTCGCCGAGGCTGGGCGCGCGGATGTCGCGCGACACATTGCCGCGCAGCCCGATCGGACCCAGCTCATAGGTCGCGCCCAGCTTCCAGGTCGTGACATAGCCCGCCGTGCTGTACTGGGTGGCGCGGACGGCGGCGTTCAGGTCCAGGGAATCCGCCCAGGCCGTGTTCCTCGCCAGCGGGATGGTGGCCTCGAGATAGCCCTCGTCGACGTCGTACCGGCCCGAGGTCGGAAGGTAGTTCGCCGCGAAATAGCCGCCCGCCAGCGAGATGTCGTCCGAGACCCCGCTCACGCTCGTCTCGCGATGCGACGCGCCGAACGCGACCGACACGGGGCCGGCCCAGGTCGAGAAGGGCTGCCCGCGCATGTCCGCGCTGACGATCCAGTCCTTCAGCACCTGGCGCAGCGGGCTGACGCTCATCACATAATCGACGGCCGCCTGCGAGTTCACCGCGACGCCCATGATATTGTAGGGCACGCAGCCGTCGCCGGGCGTGGTGAGGGTGGAGCGGCAGACGATATCGCCCGAGACCGGATCGACCACGGAGTCGATCGCCTGGAAGTATCTGGCGTTGATGCTGCTGATCTGGGCGGTGGTGGAAACGGTCCGCCCGTAGCCGCCGTAAACGGACCAGTCCCAGCCGCCGCCCAGCTCGCCGTCCAGGCCCACCGCGTAGTTGTAGACTCGGTTGCGGTTCAGCGCCTCGGTCGGCGGCAGGTCCGCATTGTAGCTGCCGAGCGTGAGGCTCGTCAGGTTGAGCGCCGTCATCTGCGCGCGCACGCTGTCGGGGATGAAGGCATTGTCGGCCTGGACCGTGATGTTGCCCAGGTTGAACTGCTGGGTCTGCTCGACCTGCGTCCGGGAGTCCGAATATCCGAACTGGGCATAAGCGACGATGCTGTCCGTCAGCTCGTAGGACACCCGGCCGAAGGCATTGTGACGACGATTGCCCGCCCACAATTGCTGCGTGTAGTTGAGGTTGTTGGTCGCCCAGTCGCCCCCGATCATCAGCAGGGGGCCGGCCGGCGTGCCGTAATTGAACTGATAGGGAACGCCGCCGATTCCGAAGGCGGTGCCGCGCAGCGGGCCGGAGGTCACGATGCCGCCCGGCGTCATCAGGGACAGGCCGACCCGGTCCTGGATCAGGAATTGCGGTTCACCGTTGCCGACCGCGTAGGCGGGGTTGGTGATCAGCCGCCAGCCGCCGGCATTCCAGTCGCGCGGCACGCCCCGAATGCCTTCCTCGCGCGAATATTCGCCGCTGAGCAGGATGTGGCCGCGCCCGCCCGCGAAGGACTGGCCGAACGTCAGGTCCGCCCGGAAGCTGGGATTGTCGCCATAGGTGGTGATGCCCTGCTGGACGCTTCCCTTGATCCCGGAGAAATCCTCGTCGAGCAGGAAGTTGACCACGCCGGCGACCGCGTCGGAGCCGTAGACGGCCGAAGCGCCGCCCGTGACGATCTCGACGCGCGAGACGAGCTGCTGCGGCAGGTTGGCGTTGAGATCGACCGAGCCGTCGAGATTGGTGATGGGCGCGCGATGGCCGTTGATCAGCACCAGCGTCCGGTTCGGCCCCAGATTCCGCAGGTTGACCAGATTCTGCCCCTGGAGGTTGGTCGCCCCCGTCGCCGCGATCGAGGAGGTCTGCGAGCCGACGAATTGCGGCAGGAGATTGACCGTGTCGGTCAGGTTGGCGCGCGGCGTCGCCTCGAGCAGGGCGCCGTCGAGCACGCTGACCGGCGTCGGCGCGTCGGCGCCGGTCCGGGCGGTGCGCGATCCGGTGACGACGATGTCGGCGCTCTCCGGGGTGACGCCGCCCGCGGGCGCGTCGGCCGGGACGGGATCGCTTTGCGCCGCGGCCGGGCTCGCGGTCAGCGCGGCCATCGCGACTCCGCTCAACAGCGCCAAGGGCAGTTTCATGCGTCTCTCCTCATCTGTTTGCGGCGCCGGGCGGGATTCGCGTCGGCGACGCAATTTATGGCGCTCCTCTCCCCGAGAAGCGGATCATCCGGAGATCGATGATGTCGGCGACAGGCCCCGCTGTCTGGCCGAATACTGCGCCGATCCGATCGTTCCTGCGCCGCACTTGCGTGCGACGGGGCGCGGGCCTCAATCCGCGGCGGCGGACTCCACGAACGCGGCGATGTCCTCGCTGAGCTGGCGGCGGATCGCCTCGGAGGAATCGTAGATCATGTGGCCGCCCTCGTAGCACCGGGTCTCGATCCGGGCGGCAAGCGATTGGTCCATCGCCCGCGCGGTGCGGTCCGTGACCGAGCAACTGTTGAGCGAGTCGAAACGCCCCATGGCGATGAAGACGCGCACGCCCGGATCGGCGACCATGCCGTCGCGCAACCAGGGCAATGCGCGGGGCGGCCCTTCGCCGTTGCGCACGTTCTCGAGATAGATTTCCTGCGCGCCGGGGAAATAATCATAGGTCCACAAGATGAAGTTGTCGCGCCTGTCCGGCCCCGGCCGCGGCATGTAGCCGTCCTCGACCGGCGTGTAGGCGAGGGTCGTGCGGTAGCCGAGCTCGTCGCGCAGATAGCGGCCGATCGCGGGCGAGGTGGACGACACATAGGGGCCGAAGCGGCGCATGTCGTACATGTTGAGGACGCGTTCGGGATCGCCCTCGAACAGCAGCCTGCGAAAATCGAGATTGGTCATGACGAGCGTGTCGCGATCGACCGAGCCGGCAGGCACGCCCGTATAGCGTTCGAGCTGCCGGGCGATCTCCTCGCGCTCGGCCGCGCCGAGCCGGTCCACGCCGGCGGTGATCGCCGGCCCATAGACGTTCGACGCCCACTCGTCGGCCGCGCGCAGGGTGGCGTCGCGGTCCCGCATCAGATCGGGCGCCAGCTTGCGATGTTCGAATGCCGCGGCCGTGCGGGCATGAATGTAGAGCGCGCGGCGGTCGCCTTCGGTGCGGGGGGTCTCCGCGCCCATGCCGCCCGAAGCCGACACGAAGATGAGCCCCGCGACCGGCTGGTTGCGCCTGGACATCGTGTCCAGGACGCCGGCGGCGCGCCATGTGCCGGAGCTTTCGCCGAGCAGGAACAAAGGCTGGTCCTCGGCCGCGTAGCGCGTGCGATAGGCGCGGATGAACTCGGTCGTGACGGCGAAGTCGCCGAGCACGGTCAGCAGCCTGCGCGCATGTTCCGGATCGGTCGGCCGGCTGTATCCGGTGTTGACGGGATCGTAGAAGACCAGGTCGCTGCTTTGCAGGAGCGTGTCGGGGTTTTCGACCATCGCGCCGTCGTGCAGCAGCTTCGGGCCGAGCAGCTCCGACTGGACCAGCATCGCCGGGCTGTTGGCGCCCCCGTTCCACGCGAAGGTGATCGGGCGCGGCGGCGCGCCCGGCGCGGTCGGCACGATGAACGCCTGGAAGCCCAGATAGGCGTAGATCTCGCCGGTCTCGTCGTGACGTATGGCCAGGCGGCCGACGCGCGCTTCATATTCGAGCGTGCCGTCGCGCGTCGCGATCCGGTGCCGGGTGACGACCGTCGGCTCCTCGCCCGCGTTGAGCGGCGGGATGTAGGTCGGCTCGGCGGCGCTCGCCGCCTGCGGGCAGGCGGCGGCCGCCATCGCGACGGCGGCGCAGCGCGCGAAAAGGGCAAGATGTCGCTTCACGGCAGGATATCCTCGGCTGGTGCGTCAATCGTGATCGGAAATGACCTTCGGCAGATAGGCCGCCTCGAGCCGGGCACATTCCTCGCCCGAGAGCGAAACGTCCAGCGCCCGGACGGCGGACTCGATATGGCCGGGCTTCGTGGCCCCGATGATCGGGGCCGTGATCGCCGGCTTCGACAGAACCCAGGCGAGGGCGATCTGCATCGGCGGAACGCCGCGCTCGGCCGCGATCTTCTCCAGCTCGTCCTTCACCGCATAATCGGCTTCGGCCTGATAGAGGTTCTTCGCCACCGCGTCCCCCCGCGCGCGCTCGGTCGCCCCGCTGTCGCCGCGCTTGCGGTTGGCGGCGAGGAAGCCGCGGGCGAGGGGGGACCAGGGGATCACGCCCACGCCGTCCGCCGCGCAGAAGGGCAGCATCTCGCGTTCCTCCTCGCGATAGATCAGGTTGTATTGCGGCTGCATCGCGGAAAAGCGCGTCCAGCCGTTGCGCTCGGCGATCCCCTGCATCCGGGCGAATTGCCACGCGTACATGGAGGACGCGCCGATATACCTGACCTTGCCCGCCCTCACGACGTCGTCCAGCGCGCGCAGCGTTTCCTCGACCGGCGTCCGGTAGTCGAAGCGATGGAGCTGGTAGAGATCGATATAGTCGGTCCCCAGCCGCTTCAGGCTGCCGTCCACCGATGCGAGGATATGCTTGCGCGAGAGCCCGCGCGCATTGGGATCGGTGTCGTCCATCGGGTTGAAGACCTTGGTGGCGATGACCGCCCGGTCGCGCCACGAAGCGCCGCCCAGCTTGCGCAACTGGCTGCCGACGATCTCCTCGCTGCGGCCCCTCGAATACATGTCGGCCGTGTCGAAGAAGTTGATGCCCGCCTCGATCGCCTCGCGGAAGAAGGGCTCGGCCTTCTCCTCGGGCAGAACCCATGGCGCCCATTCCGGCGATCCATAGCTCATGCAGCCGAGGCAGAGCCTCGACACCTTGAGGCCGGTCCGGCCGAGATTCACATAGTCCATCGTCATCCGCCGCCTGTCCGAATGCCCGCGCTACGCCGCGTCTTCCACGCCATCGAGATTGCCCACCAGGAAGCCGTATTCCCCGGGCTGGACGAGGTTGCGGCTCGGATGCTGCATGACCATCAGGCCGTTGGGGAAGGGGCCGCGAATCTCCTCGAGCGTTTCGAACGTGTAGGGGCTGACGATCCGGCCGATCGCCGTCTTGTCGTCGATCCGCTCGCCATTGGCCGGCCCGAGGGTTTCGATCCAGCCGCCATGCACGGGACGCACGACGCTGATCTCGTTGATGACGATCTGGTCCTCGCGCACCGGCGTGACCTCGCCCTCGACGACGCCGAGCGCGCGCAGCATGTTCATCACGCCTTCGACATAGCGGTCGACATAGGGCTTCTGGTCGACCGTCCCGCCGCCCAGCTCGATGCCGACGGTCGGGATGCCACGCGTCTCGCAGGTGACCGAGAAGGTCATTCCCTTGAAATTGGTGCCCTGCTTGCCGGCCACCGGCTTGTAGACGACCTTGGAGCCGAAGAGGCGCGAAAGGCCCTGGTCCCCGGGAAACTGCGCCGCATAATCGACCGCGCACAGGTCTCCGCCGCTGTGGAGGTCGAAATGCACGTCGATGACGTTGAGCATCTCCTTCGACATCGCCGCCGCGAGTTGCTGCGTATAGGTTCCGTTCGGATTGCCCGGGAACTCGCGATTGAGGTTCTGGTCGTCGAGCGGGGTGAAGCGCTTGTTCGCGACGAAGCCGGGCACGTTCGCGACCGGCAGCATCAGGATCCGGCCCTTGACGCGCATCGACTGGAGGCGCCGGAAAAGCTCGAGCGCGGTCTGCGGCCCCGAATTCTCGTTGCCGTGGACGGCGCAGGTGATCCCGACGAGCGGGCCTGCTTCCTCGCCGACGAGCTCGACGAAGCGAAGCGCCGCTTCGCTGCCGTCGGCGAATGTCGAGAAGGGCCGTGCAAAACGATTGATTTCGGCAACCACAAAAACCTCCTGGTCAAGAATCTCAAACTGGAATTTCGTCGGAATCGGCGCTGGCGGCATCGCGCACGAAGGAGCGGCTGCTGAGCAGGAACGCGGCGATCCCGAGCAGATAGGTGAAGGTGACGAGCGACAGCGCCTGGCCGAGCGACGTCCGGCCCGCGCTGTCCGCCAGCATGTCGCTGATGAACCCGGTCGTGGTCGGGCCGAGCCCGAGCCCCAGCAGGTTGCCGATCATCAGGAAGGTGGCGGCGCCGACCGCGCGCAGGCGCGATCCGGAAAGCTCCTGCACCAGCATATAGGCCGGGCCGATATAGAGCGATCCGAAGAAGGAGGCCGGGATCAGGAGGAGCATCGAAAGATCGAAGCTGCCCGCGTTGAGGAAGGCGAGGTTGAGCGGCAGGGTGATCGCGAAGGACGCGGCGATCAGGTAAAGCGGCCAGCGCGGATCGCGCCGGCGCGCGAAATCGGCGAGGAAGCCGCCGAGGAAGGCGCCCGCGATCTGCGCGGGCGCGGTCGCCAGCGAGAAGCGGACGCCCACCTCTCCCACGCCGCGCTCGAACTCGCGCATGAAGAAGGCCGGCCCCCAGGCCTGGATCGAGAGATTGGCGATGGCGATCAGGCCAAGCCCGAGGCAGAGCCAGACGAAGGCGGGCCGCCGGAAAAGGATCTTCAGCCCCGCCGTCATCGACAGGTCCGAGGCGCTCTTGCGGGCGACCGGCCGCGGCGCGTCCCGGACCGTCATCGCCAGGATGACGCACAGGACGAGCCCGGGAACCGCGCCGGCGATGAAGGCCGTGCGCCAGCCGAAATGCTCCGCGATCGGCGCGCCGACCAGGCCGCTCAGGCTGATGCCGACATAGCTCGTGACGGCGAGCAGCGAGAGCGCCTTGCCCCGGTTCCTTTCGGAGACCGTGTCCGCGACGAGCGCCTGCGAGCTCGGCAGCCCACCGGCTTCCCCCACCCCGACGCCGAGCCGGAACAGGCAGAGCGAAAGGAAGCTGGTCGCCGCCGCGCATAGCCCCGTCATCGCGGACCAGGTCGCGAGGGAGATCGTCAGGATGCGGGCGCGGCCGAAGCGGTCGGCGAGCTGCGCGATCGGGATGGCGACGAGCGAGTAGACGATCGCGAAGGCGATGCCGTTGAGGATACCGAACTGGCCGTCGGTCAGCCCCAGATCGATGCGCACCGGCTCGGCGAGCGCGGAGAGCAAGGCCCGGTCATAATAATTGAGCACATTGGTGAGGCAGGCGAGCAGGAGCACCCATGCCCCGCTCGTGGTCCCGGTCAGTCGCCCTCCGGCATCGGCGTTGCCGCGAACGGCCTTGCCGGGAACGACACTCATCGCGAACCTTTCTCTCCCGTGGCGGGAACCGGAAACCGCCGGAGCCCGCGCCCCGGACCCTGTTTCGATGAGCCGCCGGACTCGTTCATGTCATCGGCCCTGCGGACAGTCTCGGCAGATTCTGCTGAACGGAACTATCCTGTCACCATCATGGGCCGGGCGGCCAAGCCGGCCGCCCAGCTCCTTTCGCGGCTCCCGGTGAGTTGCCATAGTCCTGAAAGCGCGGCGGCGAGGCTCAGGATGCGTTCTCGGTCGCCGCCAGACGATAGCTCCGGGGCGTCATGCCCAGGACGGAGCGGAAGGAACGGGTGAAATGGCTGGGATCCTTGAAGCCGCAATCCAGGGCGACGCTGAGCACGGTGCGCTCCGTGTCGCGCAGCAGGGTCGCGGCATGCTGAATCCGGGCCTCGTTGGCGAAGCGGTAGGGGGAAACCCCCATCACGTCGGAAAAGGCATGGGCGAAATGGGACACGCTCATCCCCGCCACTTCGGCGAGGTCGGCGACGCGCAGATCGTCGCCGAGATTGTCGAAGATATAGTCCCGCACGCGTTTCAGCACGGCGGGGCTCAGGCCGCCGTAGAAGGGCTGGCCGGCGGCCTCGACATAACGGCCCAGCAGGCGGGCCACGAGGCCGTAGGAGATGCCTTCGACGAACTGGGTCGAATAGCGCGATTCCGGCGCGACGTTGTTGACGATCTGGCGGCCGATCGCGGCGGAGACGTCGTCGCGGATATAGCTCGGGCCGGGCAGGTTCTCCGGGCCGGCGATCCGCGCGAGATGATCGAGCACGGTGTCGTAATCGGGGCCGGTGATGGATTGCAGCGCGTCGTTGTCGAACGCGAGCAGGAGGATGTCGAACTCGCCCTCGCAATGCCAGCGGAGGCTGGAATTGGGCGGGGTGATGCGGAACGAGTTGCTCTCGACCTGGCCGGAAACGAACTTGCGCTTGCCGTACCAGCCATTGGCCTGCATCGGGCGAAGCGTCATCGCGATGCAGTAGGACGCGATCGAGCAGTTGATCGTCGAGGCATGTCCGGAACCGTCGCGCTTCCAGCGGGCGACCGTGATTCCGGGAGTCCTGGCGCTGGTGAGCGCGAACAACGGCGGCGCGTTGTGCGCGCGCGTAATGACTTCGATGTCTTCGGCCAGCATCGTGAACCCTTTGCACCGCAGTGCACCATATCGCGCGGCCGAGGTCAAGCGAACCGGGCGTTCGCCGCCGGCACGACCGGCCTTAAGATTCGACAGGAAAAGGGAAAAATCAGGGATGGATGGTGACTCCGTGATCCTCGCCAATGCCGCGATCCTCGATCTCGCCCGGGATGAGCTGCGCGGCGAGCAGGACATCCTGGTCGAGGGGGACCGTATCCGCGAGATCGGCCCGCGCCTCGCCGCGGGCGGCGATGCGCGCCGCATCGACGTGCGCGGCGCGGTGGTGATGCCGGGCCTGTGCGATGCCCATGTCCATGTCACCGCGCTCTCCGCGGACCTGCCCGGCCTGCGCCACATGTCCCCGTCTTATGTCGCGGCCCATGCGGCGCGGATCATGCACGGCATGCTCATGCGCGGCTTCACGACGGTGCGCGACGCCGGCGGCGCCGATTTCGGCCTCGCGCAGGCCGTCCGGGAGGGGCTGTTCCCCGGGCCTGACCTGCTGTTCTGCGAAAAGGCCCTGTCGCAGACCGGCGGGCATGCCGACATGCGCGGCGCGGGCGAGAACGCATTGTTCCAGTGCCCGTGCTGCGCGGGCCTCGGCCATGTCTGCGACGGCGTGACGGAGGTGCGGCGCGCGTGCCGCGATGCCGTGCGCAAGGGGGCGAACCATATCAAGCTGATGATCTCGGGCGGCATCGCCTCGCCGACGGACCGGATCTCCAGCAACCAGTTCTCCGATGAGGAGCTGGCCGCCGCCGTCGAGGAGGCGCAGGCCGCCGACATCTACTGCATGGCCCACGCCTATACGCCGCGCGCCATGCAACGGGCGGTGCGCGCGGGCGTGCGGTCCATCGAGCACGGCAATCTGCTCGATCGGGAAACGGCGGAGATGATGCGCGAGGCGGGCACCTATCTGGTGCCCACGCTCGTCACCTATGACGCGCTCGCCGGGGAGGGCGCCGCCGCCGGCCTGCCGCAGGCGATGTGCGACAAGATCGGCGCGGTCCGCGACGCCGGGATCGAGGCGCTCGGGATCGCCGTGGAGGCCGGCCTGCCGATCGCGTTCGGCAGCGATCTGCTGGGCGCGATGCACCGCCACCAGTTGCGCGAGCTGGAGTTGCGCGGCGCGGTCCAGTCGCCCCTGGAGATATTGCGCGGCGCGACCACGATCGCCGCCGGCCTGTTCGATCTCGACGGCGAGATCGGCGTGATCGAGGCGGGCGCGCGGGCCGACCTGCTGGTCCTCTACGCGGACCCCCGGGAGAATCTGGCGGCCCTGCAAACGCCCGAAACGACGCTGCGGCTGATCATGGCGCGCGGCCGGATCGTGAAGAATCTGCTGCACTGATGTCTTGGAAGGAAACCGGAATCATGAACCGATTTTTTCGGCGGAGCCGTCGCTGCTGGGTCGGGATGGCCGGCCTGGCGCTTGCCGCCGCCGCTCCCGCGCACGCGGCGGACGCGCCGGCCCCGCCCGTCCTGACCGTCGGGATCGGCGGCGACCTGCTGGGGCCGTATCAGTCGCTGGCCGATATCGAGGATTCGGGTTTCGGCGAGGTGCAGGACATCATGCGGTCCGCCGACGCGGTCGTCGCCAATCAGGAAGGCTCGATCTTCGATGCGGAGCGGTTCGAAATCCATCCCTCCGCCGAGAATAACGGCCTGCCCCTCAGCCGCGAGATCGTCGCGCATGAGCTGCGCGCGATGGGCGTCACCCTGCTGTCCAAGGCGAACAACCATGCCGCCGACTGGGGGCTGGAAGGGCTGCGCGCGACGGAGGAGGCGCTCGACCGGGCCGGCATCGCCTATGCCGGGAGCGGGGAGAGCGAAGCCGCCGCGCGCGGCGCGGCCTTCGCCGCCACGCCGAACGGGGAGGTCGGCCTGGTCTCGCTGTCCTCGACATTCCAGCCCATGGCGCGCGCCGCGGACGCGGGCGAATCCCAGCGCGGCCCCTTGCGCGCCCGTCCGGGGATCTCGGTGCTTCGCCTGACCGCGTCCATGCGCCTGTCCGGCCAGGATTTCGCGGCGGTGGCGGCGATCGCCGGGCGGGACGGGGAGGGCGCTGGCGCCGTGTCGTTGGGCAGCCAGAGCTTCGTCGCAGGGGAAAGGCCCGGCTTCGATTATGCCATGGACGCGCGCGACGAGACCGCGATCCTGGCCGCCGTCGACGCCGCCGCCGCGCGCGCGCCCACGATCGTCGCGATCCACGCCCACGAGACCGACAACGGCGATTCCGAAGATCCCGTGCCGCCCGATTTCCTGGTCAGGCTGGCCCGTGACTCGATCGATCGCGGCGCGGCGGCATTCGTTCGCCACGGCCCGCACGGCGTCAACGGGATCGAGATCTATCGTGGCCGGCCGATATTCTACGGCATCGGCAGCCTCTTCTTCGATTTCGGCGGCCGGCGCAGCTACACCGTGCCGGAGACCGGCCAGGTCATCGATTTCCCCGATACGTGGTTCGAGGGAATTCTCGCGACCGTCAGCATGCGGGACGGCGCCCCCCTGGCGGTGACCCTCTACCCCCTGCTGCTCGACGACACGCCGACCCCGAGCTCGGGCATGCCCCGGCTGGCCCGCGGCGAGGACGCCCGGCGCATCCTCGCCCGGATACAGGAATTCTCCAGGGAATTCGGCACCGAGATCGCGATCCGGGGCGACATCGGCACGATCGCGATCCAGCCCGAATAACAGCCGAAACGCGACGATGCTCCGGAGTCTCGCGACGGGGTCGTGGAGCGGGTGAAGGGAATCGAACCCTCGTCGTAAGCTTGGGAAGCTTCTGCTCTGCCATTGAGCTACACCCGCGCGCGGCGCTTATCTAGGAGAGGCGCGTCACCTTGTCGAGCCTTGGCGCGGCGGGAGCGGGCGGTGGTCCAGCTCGGCGCATTCCGCCCGCTCCGGCCGCCGCTCGCAGCGTCGGGCGAGGCGGCCGAGCCGTTCCTCCTCGCGGCGCAGCTCGCGGCCGCGCCGCTCGTCGGCCTCGGACTGGCTGGTCGTCACCGCGTCCACTCCGGCTCCCACCGCGCGCACCGGCAGGGTGACGACGTTCACCGCCGTGCGCGCGACGCAGCCCGACAGGACGAAGGCGAGACTCAGCAGGAGGGCGATACGCATGGCCGCTTTCTAGCATGGTGGGCGAATGAGGGCGCGGCGTTCCGGCGCGCCCCGCCCTCATTCCGGCGCGGCCGAGCGGGCCAGGGGCAGGCCGGCCAGCAGGTGTAGCGCCATGTCGCTCGCTCCCGGCTCGGCGGCGGCGTTGGTGAGCACGACGACGCCCTGCCGCGTCTGAGGATCATAGGCCATCATCGCGCGATGGCCGCCGGTGCCGCCGTCATGGAGCACGATCCGCCGCTCGCCCAGCATCAGCACCGCCCAGCCGAGCGCGGTGCGCACGTTCGGAGTCGGCCCCTGCCAGTCCTCCGCCAGCAGCGCGTTCGCGGCGGGCGTCAGCTCCGACGGCGCGAACCCGATCGCCAGAGCGAGGAAATCGAGCATGTCGTTCACGCTGGAGCGCAGGGCGCCGGCGCCGGCAAGCGTGGGGAAGTCCCAAGGGCCGGCGGGTCGAAACGCGGCGTCATGGCCGGTCGCGAGGCGCGCGCGCCGGTCGGCCGAGAGCGCGATGCGCGTATCGCCCATGCCGAGCGGTCCCGTGATCCGTTCGGCGACCAGGCTTTCATAATCCGTCCCCGCGCGCCGGGCGAGCAGATAGCCGAGCAGCCCCGCGCCGAGATTCGAATATTCGAACTGGGCGCCGATGTCCCGCGTCAGCGTGTAGCCGCCGAGAAAGGCGAGCAGCCGCGCCTCGTCATAATCCGCATAGGGATTGGTCATGTCGGCCGGGGCCAGATTGTCCGGCAGGCGGGGCAGGCCGGAGCGGTGGTTGGCGAGGTCGCGCAAGGTGATCTCGCGGTCTCCGCGAGCAGGCATCGTCGCCCCTTCGGGCAGATAGCGCGCCGCCGGGTCATCCAGCGAGACTTCGCCGCGCCGGACCATGTCGGCAAGCAGCAGGGCGGTGAACACCTTGGTCATCGATCCGATCTCGAAGATCGTGCCGCCGTCGAACGGGGCGGCGCCCGCCGGCCCGCGCCCGATCACGCGGCGGCCTTCGGGGCCGATCACGCCGACCGCCATGCCGACGCCCGGCCGCGCGGCGATCCGCGCCTCGATCAAGGCGGCGATGGCGGCATCGTCGGGGACGGTCCAGTTCGCGGACAGGGCTGGACCCGCCGATGCGGCCGGCGCGGCGGTCAGGATCAGCGGGGTCGCGAGGCCGGGCTGGGTCCATTCGCCCGCCCAGACCGCGCGATCCTCCGCCCAGCGCCCCTCATAATGTCCGCTCACCGCCGGAACCGCGAAGGCGAGGCGTCCGTCGCCGGTCTCGATGTCGGCGAGGGGGATGCCGAACGCGCCCTGATCGAGACTGTCGAGAGTCCCGATCAGGTCGCCGCCCTCGCCCGCCTGGATATGCACGGCGACGCGCAGCGTCATGCCCGGCGCGGGCTCCAGCGTGCCGATCCAGTCGCCGGCAGCGCCCTGCGCGGCGGCTTGCGCGGGCAGCGCGATCAGGGCGGCGAGCAGCGCGAGGCCGCGACGAATCCAGCGGGTCATTCCGTTTCTCCTTCCAGCGCGTCGAACGCGTCGATCTCGGCCTGAAGCAGGCGGGCGGCGGCATGGTTGAGCCACCAGACCAGCGCGAAGAAAATCGCGACGATCCCGATCCAGGCATATTGGAACCAGTCCATCTCCTTCAGCCCCGCCATTCCCATGTCGATCACCGGCGCGAGGGCGATGATCCCGAGGCCGGGGATCAGCGGCAGCAGGTACCAGGTGCCGATGCTGGCCAGCGCGTCGCGCTGGCGCACGAGCTGGGCGCGCTGATGCGCGATCAGCGGCAGCACGGCATCGCCGGCGGGCGGCACCGCCGAAGCGCGGCGATGGAGCTGCCAGACGATGAGGAGGATGCCGAATATGGCCAGCACGGCGCCGATCCGGATCGTCATGCCGGGTGCCGTGAGCGCGGCATGCGCGAAGACCGGAACGGTGATCAGGGCCGCGCCATATTCGATCATGTTGCGGCGGCGGATGCGGCGGTAGAACAGGCCCGCGCCCGTCCGGACGTCGTCCAGCCGGGGAAGGGGCATGTCGCCGCCCGAGGCCTGCCAGGCCTGCTTGAGAGGATCGGAGCCGGTCATCATGCGGGTTCCTTCTGCGTGAAGCGCTGGGCGAGCAGCGCCTTGATACGATGGATGCGGACCGCGACGGCGCCGGCGGACAGGCCGGTGATCTCGCCGATCTCGGCGGCGGTCAGATCCTCGAGATAGAGCAGCATCACCTGCCGGTCGGCCGGCTTGAGGCGATGGATGAGCCGGGTCAGCCGGGCGAGGAGCTGGCGCTCACCGGCTTCCGTCTCGGGATCGCCGCCGTGCGCGAACGCCGCCGCCTCGTCGAGCCCGACCAGCGCCTCGGTGCGCAGCCGCTTGCGGGCGCGGACATGATCGGCCGCGGCATTGTGCGCGACCCGATAGACCCAGGTCCGCTCGGAGCAGCGGCCGTCATAGGCGGCGAAGCTGCGCCACAGCGCGACATGCACGTCCTGGACGAGATCGCGGGCCAGCTCCGCATCGGCCTCATAGCCGCGCGCCAGCCGGGCGATCGCCGGGCCATAGGCCTCGGCCGCGCCGCGATAGCGCCGCTCCTGTTCCGCGATTTGGGGCTCCTCGGCCATGCCATCTCCCTTGAATTCGACAAGGTAGTCGGTGGCAAGCCGGGCTTCTTACAGAAAAAGGGCGGCCCGTCGCCGGACCGCCCGCTCATGCCCTTCGGCCCCTCACCATCCGAAGGTGATCCCCGCCCTTCCGCCTGTCGATCCGCGCACGGTCGATCCTGCGATGCCGCCGGAGACCCAGATGCGGTCGGTGACGCGGGCGACGGCGGAGGTGGAGAAGCCCTGTTCGCCGCGATAGGTGGCGAGGTTGAACGAGAGGGCGAAGCTGGTGTTGGGGGGCATGACGGTGCCGCCCAGCGCCATGGCGGCGGCGATGCCGCCGTCGGCGCGGCGCCGGACCTGCTCGATCGCGGCGGACTGGGCGACGAGCGCGTTGTCGATGACCGCGAGCCGGCCTTCCACGACATCGACCCGCCCGGAGAGGCCGGCCACCGTGCTCATGTCGATCTCCATCGTGCCGAGATTGCCGGCGAGATCGGTGGTGACGAGGCGGACGGCGCCGCTCTGCGCGGCGTTGCTGGCGTCGGAGGGGAGGCCCGGCATCGTGTAGGTGGAGGATGCGGTGCCGAGCGCGACCTGCCCGGCGCGGGTCGCCTGGGCGCCGTCGCCGATGGCGACCGATCCCGCGCCGTCGGCGCTGCTGCCGTTGCCGATGGCGATGGCGCCGTTGCCGGACGCGGTGTTGAGGTTGCCGATGGCCACGGCGCCGGTGCCGGTGGCATTGTTGTCGGCGCCGATCGCCACGGCGCCGGTGCCGGTGGCGAGATTGGGGTCGCCGATCGCCACCGCGCCGTTGCCGCTCGCGACATTGCCCAGCCCGATGGCGACCGCCGCGCCGTTCTCGGCGCGCGCGCCGGTGCCGATCGCGATGGCGTCATTGCCGCTGGCCACGGCGCCGTTGCCCATCGCCACCGCATTGTCGCCGGTCGCCTGCGGGCGGGTCGCGCCGGGGGTGGCGTTGATCTCCATATAATCGGTGCGGGCCAGCGCGGTATCGGCGGTGCTCTGCGCGGTCGCGGCGTTGGCGAGCGCGGTGTCGGCGGTGCCTTGGGCGGTCGCGGCGTTGGCGAGCGCGGTATCGGCGGTGCCCTGCGCGGTCGCGGCGTTGGCGAGTGCGGTGTCGGCGGTGCTCTGGGCGGTCGCGGCATTGGCGAGCGCGGTGTCGGCAGTGCCCTGGGCGGCGATGGCGTCGGCCTGCGCCTGGGCCGCCTCGGTGCGGGCGAGGTTGGCGGTGGCCTGGGCCTGCACCGCCTCGGTGAAGGCTGTGTCGGCGCGCGCCTGGGCGGTGGCGGCGTCGCCGATCCCGGTCTGGGCCGCCTGCATCGCCTCGGCCGCCTCGATGCGCGCCTGATCCGCCGTCGCCTGCGCCGCCGCCGCGTTGGTGAAGGCCGCGTCGGCCCGCGCCTGCGCCGCGTCCGCCGCCGATTGCGAGGTCGCGGCTTCGGCGCGCGCGGTGTCGGCGGTGCCCTGCGCCGTCGCCGCATTGGCCAGCGCGGTGTCGGCGGTGCCCTGCGCCGTCGCCGAATTAGCCAGCGCCGTGTCGGCGGTGCCCTGCGCCGTCGCCGCATTGGTCAGCGCCGTGTCGGCCGTGCCCTGCGCCGTCGCCGCGTTGGTGATCGCGGTGTTGGCCGTCGTCTGTGCCGCCGTCGCGGTGGTCTGGGCGGTCGCCGCCGCCGTCTGCGCCGCGGTGACGTTGGTGTTGGTCGTGAACAATTGCGCGCCGGTCACGGCGTCGGTGCTGGCCGCGTTCACCGCGCCCGCGCCCACCCGCGTGATCACCCGCGTCGTCGTCGCATTGCCGACCGACACCGTATTTGGCGCGGTCGTTTCCGAGCCCAGCCCCAGCGCCACCGAGCCCGCGAAATTGGCCGTGCTATTCGAACCCAGCGCAATCGAATCCTGCCCTTCCGCTCGTGACAGATTGCCGATGGCGATGCTGTACGCGCCAATCGCGGCGCTGGAGCGGCCGAGCGCGCTCGCTTGAAAGCCTGTCGCCGCACTGCCCCTGCCGAGCGCGATGCTGTTCGCGCCGGAAGCTGTGCTGTCAAAGCCCAGTGCCGTGCTGCCGGCCGCACTTGCCACGCTCGCCCTTCCGACTGCGGTGGCGCTGCCACCGTCGGCGATACTGCCGTTGCCGATAGCGACGTCGAAAGTGTCCCTGGCATCGGCGCCGATTCCGCATTGAACCGACAATGTTCCGTCCCCTGTCTGGCACGAGCTGGTGGTATTGGGGGCAGCGAAGGCAGCAGAGGATATGACGAGCGCGAGGGGGGCGGCGGCGACACGCAGTTTCCAGGACAAACGCATATGATTTCTCCTTCATGCTCACGGCGCAAGCCGAGATGCGCTCCCAAGCGTCGCCTTTGGAACAAAGCAGGCGAGCGCGCCTGCCGGGACGGGCGCAGAATAGCGCGGGACAGGGCCGAATATTTTACCCAGCGTCCGTATTGCTTGCCCGAATGTCCAATCGTAGGGTCGCATTACTGTGCGCGGTGCCCTGGAACATGGGGTGCCGCCGTCGCGGCGGCGGATGAGGCCCGGCCCGAATCGTCCGCAAGGGAGGCAAGATGATGGAGCAGATCGCCGTCCCGCGAACCCGCTTCTCCACCGAGGGACTGTCCGGCGGCGAGGGCTGGGAAGCCTGGCGCGGCGTGTTCGCGCCGATCTTCGACATCAGGGAGGAGAACGCGCCGGACGCGTTCCGGGCCGAGATCGACGCCTTCGATCTGCAGACGATGCTGGTGGCCCGGCTCGCATTCGGCGGCGTTCGGCAGACCGGGCTGCGCTCGCGCGAGTTGATCCGCCGCAGCGGCCTCGATCATTATGCGATCGAGCTGTGCCTGGGCAATGACGGCTATCTTTGCGAGGGCCGCAACGGAACCGCCGAGTTCGGGGCCGGGAGCATCGCCGTGCTCGATCTCGGCCAGGCCAACGCCCTGACCTCCGCCAATTCCGCCTCGATCACGCTGACCGTGCCGCGCGATATCCTCGATCGCCGCTGCCCCGGTGTCGAAAGGCTGCACGGAACGCGGATCGAGGGAACCGGCCTGTCCCGGCTGCTGGCCGATCACATGCTGTCGCTGTACCGCCATCTGCCGGACATGAGCGCGGCCGAAACGGAGACGGTCGGCGAGGGGACGATCGCCCTGGTCAGCGCCTGCCTCGCGCCCTCGACGTGGCGGCTCGGGGAGGCGCGGGAGGTGATCGACCGCACGCTGCGCGATCGCGCGAGGCGGCATATCGAGGCCCGGCTCGACGATCCGCGCCTGACGCCGGCGGCGGTCTGCGCGGCGGTCGGCGCCTCGCGGTCCAGCCTCTACCATCTGTTCCGGGATGCGGGCGGGGTCGCCCGCTACATCCAGCAGCGGCGGCTGCGGCGCGCGCATGCGGCGCTGCGCGATCCCGCCGAGCGGCGCGGCATCTCGGAGCTGGCTTATGCCAACGGCTTCACGAGCGCGGCCCATTTCAGCCGCGCGTTCCGCGACCTGTTCGGCTGCGCGCCGCGCGATGTCAGGGATTTGGCGCGGCCGCGCGGCATGGCGGAGTCCCGGGGCGCGGCGGCCGCGACCTCCGTGGAGGACTGGCTGAAGAACCTGCAAGCGCGCTGAGCCGGCGCGACGCCGGCCGAAACGAAAAGGGCGGCCCGTCGCCGGACCGCCCCGTTCTTTTGTCCTGAGGACCGCTTAACGCTTCGAGAACTGGAAGCTGCGGCGGGCCTTGGCCTTGCCGTACTTCTTGCGCTCGACCACGCGGCTGTCGCGGGTCAGGAAGCCGGCCTGCTTGATCGTCGTGCGCAACGCCGGCTCGTAGCGGGTCAGCGCCTGGCTGATGCCGTGCTTGACCGCGCCGGCCTGGCCGGACAGGCCGCCGCCGACGACGGTGGCGACGACGTCATACTGGCCCTCGCGCCCGGCGATGCCGAACGGCTGGTTGATGACGAGGCGCAGCGTCGGGCGCGCGAAATAGACGGTCTGGTCGCGGCCGTTGACCGTGATCGTGCCGTTGCCCGGCTTCAGCCAGACGCGGGCGACGGCGTCCTTGCGGCGACCGGTGGCATAAGCGCGGCCTTGCTTGTCGAGCTGCTGCTCGCGCAGCGGCGTGACGGGGGCTTCCGGCGCGGCGGGCGCGTCGGCTTCCGGGGCTTCGGGCGCTTCGGCCGGGGCGGCTTGCGCTTCGGCGGCTTCGGGCGCGGCCTCGGCGGCCGGAGCTTCGGCCTCGGCGGCGGCGGTCTCGGTCTCGGCGGGCGCTTCGGCCGGAGCCTCGGGCTCGGCCGTCAGCTTGGCGAGATCGGAAAGGGACTGGCGATTGTCGGACATCAGGCGCCCACCTTGTTCTTGCGGTTCATGGCCGCGACATCGAGGGTTTCGGGGTTCTGGCCGCCGTGCGGATGCTCGGTGCCGTTATAGAGGTGCAGCGCGCGCATCTGGTCGCGGCCCAGCGGTCCGCGCGGGATCATCCGCTCGATCGCCTTTTCCAGCACGCGCTCCGGGAAGCGGCCCTCCAGCACCTTGCCGGCGGTGATGCCCTTGATGCCGCCGGCATAGCCGGTGTGCTTGTAATAGATCTTGTCGGCCAGCTTCTTGCCGGTGAACTGCACCTTGTCGGCGTTGATGACGATCACATGATCGCCGCAATCGACATGGGGGGTGAAGCTCGGCTTGTGCTTGCCGCGCAGGATATTGGCGACGATCGAGGCGAGCCGCCCGACCACCAGCCCGTCGGCATCAATGAGATGCCACTTCTTCTCCACCTCGCGCGGCTTGGCCGACTTGGTGGTCTTCATCAGCGCCTTCATGGGGCTTGGACCTCTTGTGAAATGAGCAGCGCCGCCCAAAGCGAGCGGCGCGGACGGCGGGCAAATGGCGAAAGGCCGCAAGAAAGTCAAGGAAAAGCGGGTGTTTCGCGAGTGGTAAAATGATACCTCAACGGAAACGGCGACGCGAACTCAGCCCCGCAACGACTCCACGTCGAAGCGGATCAGGCGCCGCGCGGGTTCGACCGCCGTCACATGAGCGCGCATCGTCTCGCCGGCGTCCATCATCCGGGCGACGGCGGGATTGTCGATCATGGGCATATAGCCGAGCTTGCGGCCGGCGGCGTCGAGCACCTCGATGGCGCGGCGGTCGTAGGCGTTGGTCGGCTCGCGGCGCAGCGCCAGCGGCGCGCCGGGTACGAGCGTCGGGAGGCTCTCCGCCGCCTCGTAATAATATTCGCCGTTGACCCGTGTGCGCAGCAGCCGCACGCGCGCCGGCGCGGGACGCGGCGAAGCCGCCGCCGCGGCCGGCGCCATGCCCAGCAGGGCCAGCAATGTCCTTCTGCTCAGCCTCGTCATCGTTCCGCTCCCGTATCGGGGGGCGGTGTCCCTATGGCGATTGGTCCGGAGAGTCAAATAGACCCGCCTTGTCCGATCCGCCCCACAAGCGTATATACACGTATATCCGGGAGACGGCGATGAATGCGGTGAGCAGCAAGACCTTCAAGAGCGGCAACAGCGTGGCCGTGCGTCTGCCCAAGGAGATCGCCTTCGCGCCGGACACTCCGGTCGTCGTCGAGCGGACGGGCGACGTGGTGACGATCAGGCTTGCTTTAGATCCTGCTGCGGAGAAGGCGAAGCTTCGAAAACTTCTGGACGACCTGGCTGCGATCGGTCCGCCGGAGGACGGGGTGCAGGAGCGTGATCCGTTCGAATTCCCCGAGCGGTCCGGCCTGTAGCCGCCCAAGTGGCCACGCCGGTCTTCATCGATACCAATGTTGCGATCGCCCTGCGAGACGGCGACGAACCGACGCGCGCGCTGATCGGCGGACTCGATCAAGTCCCGGTCATCTCCATCATTACCCGGATCGAGCTGGAGAATGGAGTCAATCGCGAGCCCGGAGGGGTTTCGCCCCGCCGTCACCTTCTCGAACGGCTTCTGGAAACGATCTCCGTCGAGATGTTCACGCCGGCGGATATCCGAGCCTATGGCGATATCGTTTACGATCTGGGTTATAATCGCCGGCAGACGCTGGACAGGCTGATCGCCGCACAGGTCATTTCCCGCGACGCCTTGTTGATAACCCGGAACGGAGCCGATTTCCGCAAGATCGACGGTCTTCGTCTCGAAATCTGGCCGAGCCCCTGATCCCGCCGCGCTATGGCCTCCTGCCCGTTGCGTCCTCTTTATCCCTCCCGTTCGACCCATTCCGCATAAGCCGGCAATGCCGCCGCCACCGGCCACGCCACCGCCGCCGGCACATCATAGCCGTGCAATTCCGCGATCCGCGCGATCAGCGCCTCCGCCATCTCGGCGCGGGTCTTGAACAAAGCCGGGACTTCCTCCGCCTCCTCGATTCCGCCCTGCCAGCGGTAGATCGACCGGCACGGGCCGAGGATGTTCACGCAGGCCGCGAGGCGTTCCTCGACGGCGATGCGGCCGATGCGGGCGGCCTCGTCGGCGTCCGCGAAGACCGCGTAGACGCTGACGATCCCGGTCACGGCGCCGCCCGCCCCAGCCGGTGCGACGCGTTGAGCAGGGCGGCGAGCAGCAGGGCGGCCATGCCCTGATGCGCCACCGCGATGTCGATCTGCACGCCGGACAGGATGGTGAGGATGCCGAGCAGGATCTGGACGAACACCGCGCCGATCAACATGCCCCCGTCCCGCCAGGAGACCCGCGCCCAGGCGCGCGCGCCGAGCCAGATCGCCGTGCCCCCGGCGACGAAGGCGAGCCAGCGGTGGATGAACTGGACGACGATCGGATTGTCCGCGAAGTTGCGCAGGAACGGCTCCATCATCGGCGTGTCGGCCGGGAACCATTCGTCGCCCATCTTCGGCCAGCTGTTGAACGCATAGCCGGCCTCCAGCCCGGCGACATAGGCGCCGAACAGGAATTGCAGGAACAGCAGGCACAGCGCCCAGATGCCGAGCAGCGGCATCCGGACCGGCTGCGCGGCGGCGTCGCGCGCCAGCGTCCTGAGGTCCATCGCCACCCAGATCGTCGCGCCGAAGATCAGGAAGGCGGTGAGCAGGTGGACGGCGAGGCGGATATGGCTGACCTCCGGCACGTCGACCAGGCCGGAGGCGACCATCCACCAGCCGATCGCGCCCTGAGCGCCGCCCAGCGCGAAGATGCCCGCGAGCTTCCAGCCGTAACCGACGGGAATCGCGCGCTTCCACCAGAACCAGAGCAGGGGCAGGGCGAAGACCAGCCCGATCAGCCGGCCGAGCAGCCGGTGGACATATTCCCAGAAGAAGATCGTCTTGAACTCGGCCAGCGACATGCCGGTATTGACCTGCCGGTATTGCGGCGTGGCGCGATAATGGTCGAACTCCGCCTGCCAGGCGGCCTCGCTCATCGGCGGGACGGCGCCGGAGATCGGCTCCCAGCGCACCATCGACAGGCCGGATTCGGTGAGCCGCGTGATGCCGCCGACGACGATCATCAGCAGCACCATCGCCGCGACGACGATCAGCCAGTTCGCGATCGCCTTCGGGCGGGGCAGGGGCGTGTCGGGGCGGGCGAGGAGCGTCGACATGGCCGGCCCTATGGCCGAGCCCGGCGCGATTGCCAACCGGCGGCCGCGATGCGCCGATTTTCACCCAATGTTATATTGTAACTTCGATAAGCGGGGCGTATATCGCCGCCAGCAGCGGAGTCGCGGACTTGATTCAGGGTGCCATCAGGACGGGAGCGATCGATCGCTGGGCCATCGGGCTCAGCGGCCTGTGCCTCGTCCATTGCGTGGCGAGCGCGGTGCTGGTGACGGTGCTGGCCTCGGCCGCCGGCCTGTTCCTCCATCCGCTGGTCCACGAGATCGGGCTGATGCTGGCGATCGGGCTCGGCATCGTCGGGCTGGGGCGCGGCATCCTGATCCACGGCTTCATGCTGCCGGCCGCGATCGGCGGGCTGGGCCTCGGCATCATGGCCGGCGCGCTGACGCTCGGCCATGACGGCGGCGGCGAACTGCTCTGGTCGCTGGTCGGCGTCCTCATCCTCGCCTTGGGCCACGATCTCAACCGCCGCGCGGTGATCTGACGGCCCCGACGGACCGTCATCATCCGAAAATGTCATCCTGAACTTGTTTCAGGATCCATCCGGTCGCGTTCGGGGCGCTGGAAACATGGATGCTGAAACAAGTTCAGCATGACGGAAGAAGGGCTGTGTCCGAACGCTTGTCCGCGCCCCCGCCAAGGCTTACATTCCCGCTCATGGGACACGAGCATCACAGCCATTCCGGCACGGACCTCGCCGAGGCCGCGCGCGCGACCATGCAGGACGCCGGCGAGCAATGGACGCCGATGCGCGCCGCCGTGTTCGACGCGCTCGCCGGCTTCGATAAGCCCGCTTCGGCCTACGACATCGCCGAGCAGGTGTCGCGCGACCAGGGCCGCCGGGTCGCCGCCAACAGCGTCTATCGCATCCTCGACCTGTTCGTCGGCTCCAACCTCGCCCGCCGGGTCGAAAGCGCCAACGCCTATGTCGCCAACGATCATCCCGGCTGCCTGCACGATTGCATCTTCCTGATCTGCGACAATTGCGGCCAGGCCACCCATATCGACGACGACAGCCTTTCCGGCGGCGTGCGCGCGGCGGCGAAAAAGGCCGGCTTCGCCCCGGTCCGCCCGGTGATCGAGGTCCACGGCCGCTGCGAGGATTGCGCGGAAGGCTGAGCGCCGCGATCCGCGCCGCGCATTTCCGGAGGACGTGATTGCGATATCCCCGGCGCATCGCCCTGTTCGGCCTCCTGACCCTCGCGGGCGGCCTCGCGGCGCTGGCCATCGTCCCGGGCCTGGTTTCCTCCGGATCGTCCGGCCCGGTCGCGCTCGCCCTCGGGGCAGGGGCCGTCCTGATCCTGCTCTCCGGCGCGATGCTGGCGCGCGCGATCATCGTCGGACGCGGCATCGCCGCGCTCGATCATGCCCGCCTGATCGCGCACTGGTACATCGACAGCCTGACCTGGGCCGGCATCGGGCGGCAATCGCCCGATCCGGGCAGGGTGAAGTTTCGTGGCCGGCCGCTGGGGCTTGACCGCCCGGCGCACGAGCCCGTGGAGGTTCGCGTGGGGCCATCCGCCTTCATGCTGGACGGGCGGCTTTATTCCCTGAATCGTCTCTACCGTCCGCGCTTCAAGGGCGTCGTCCTTTCGGATGCCGCCGGCGCGGGCTGTCTCGAATGGCATTTCATCTATCCGTCCCGCCGGGGCGGCCTCCCGCGACCGAGGGCGGTCGTCCGCATGCCGGTTCCGCTCCATGCCCGCCCCCAGGCGGAAAAGGTGATCGGGCATTTCCATCCGGCCGTCCTGTCCGCCCTGAAATCCCAGGTGGAAAGACGGCGGCGGATCGTGCTGGGCGTCGGGGCGGCCTTTCTCGGCGGCGGACTTGTCCTGGCGGGGGCCGGGTTCGCGCTGGATATGATCGCGCTGTTCCTCTGGGGCGTCCTCGCCGCGGCGGCGGCCCTCGTCTATCTCCTGGTGGCCGCCCCCCTGACCGCGTGACGCCGCCCTGCGATCGAGGTCCACGGCCGCTGCGAGGATTGCGCGGAAGGTTAGGACCGGGATCGACGCGGGCGACCGGTCGTCCGTTATGGGATGGAAAGCGGGCGCCGGCGGCGGCATAGCGGCAGCGATCAGCACAGGAGATCGCATGTCTGCTTCACAATCCGCGCCAGGGCTCCAGATCGGCCTGCGTCATCGGGAAACGATGCGGGTGACGCCGCGTCATACGGTGCCGGAGGTGGCGCCCGAATGGCCCGGCTTCGCCGATATGCCCCCCGCTTTCGCCACGGCGATGATGATCGGCTTCATCGAGCAGACCTGCATCCAGAGCCTGCGCCCGCACCTCGCGCCGGGGCAGCAGACGGTCGGCATCCATGTCGATGTGAGCCATGTCGCGGCGACGCCGGTGGGGATGACGGTCAGCGCGGAGGTCGAGCTGGTCGCGATCGACGGCAAGAGCCTGACCTTCAAGGTCGGCTGCCGCGACGATGCCGGGCTGATCGGCGAAGGCACGCACCGGCGCGCGATCATAGATGCGCAGAAGTTCGCCGAACGGCTCGATGCCAAGGCGGCCACGATCTGAGCGGTTGTCGGCTCAGGGGTGGTCGGCGGACGCGGCACTCTCCTCCATGACGGTTTGGATGTCCGCATCGGCAGTCGATAGCGGACGCTCAGGAGTGTTGGATACAAATAGGAAATGCTCTGTCACGCTCGCCCCCGACTCGGGGTTTCGGCTCCGGTTCGCGGCTCTTTGAAATTTTCGACCCCGATATCCGCCGTCGCCACCCCCGCCGGAACACCCCTCACCCTGTCAACTTAGTAAACTTATCCCTCTGCGGTCGGCGCGCGCACGTGTCATGGAAACGCGTTTCGCCGCCCGTCCCTGAAGGTTCGACTTCGCGTTCCGACCGGCTTATGAAGGCGGCTTGTAGATGGGGATTGCATGAACGACCGACCCGAAACGCCGCTGCTGGACAAAGTCGGCACGCCCGACGACCTGCGCGGCCTGAAGCGTGACGCGCTTCGCCAGCTTGCCGATGAATTGCGCGCCGAGACCATTTCCGCCGTGTCCGTGACCGGCGGGCATCTCGGCGCGGGCCTTGGCGTGGTCGAGCTGACCGTCGCGCTCCATTATGTGTTCGATACGCCCAACGACCGGCTGGTCTGGGATGTCGGCCATCAATGCTATCCGCACAAGATTCTCACGGGGCGGCGCGATCGCATCCGCACCTTGCGCATGGGCGGCGGCCTCTCCGGCTTCACCAAAAGGTCCGAGAGCGAATATGACCCGTTCGGGGCGGCGCACAGCTCGACCTCGATCTCGGCGGCCTTGGGCTTCGCGGTCGCCAACAAGCTGTCCGGCGCGCCCGGCAAGGCGATCGCGGTGATCGGCGACGGCGCGATGAGCGCCGGCATGGCCTATGAGGCGATGAACAATGCCGAGCAGGCCGGCAATCGCCTCGTCGTCATCCTCAACGACAACGACATGTCGATCGCGCCGCCGGTCGGCGGGCTCTCCAACTATCTCGCCCGGCTCGTCTCGTCCGGCAAATATCTGACCTTGCGCGGCCTCGCCCAGCGTTTCGCCCGCAAGCTGCCGAGCCCGCTCCACACCGCCGCGCGCAAGGCGGAGGAATATGCCCGGGGCATGGCGACCGGCGGCACGCTCTTCGAGGAGCTGGGCTTCTATTATGTCGGCCCGGTGGACGGGCATGACGTCGATCTGCTGGTCAAGATCCTGGAGAATGTCCGCGACGCCGATTTCGGGCCGATGCTGGTCCATGTCGTGACCCGGAAGGGCAAGGGCTATGCCCCGGCCGAGGCGGCGGCCGACAAATATCACGGCGTCGTCAAGTTCGACGTGGTGACCGGCAAGCAGGACAAGGGGCCGGGCGGCGGCCCGCCCGCCTATCAGAACGTGTTCGGCGAGACGCTGGCGAAGCTCGCCGAGGACGATCCGAAGATCTGCGCGATCACGGCCGCGATGCCGTCCGGCACCGGCGTGGACAGGTTCGCCAAGGCGCACCCGGATCGCGCCTTCGACGTCGGCATCGCCGAGCAGCACGCCGTCACCTTCGCGGCCGGCCTCGCCGCGCAGGGGATGCGGCCCTTCGTCGCCATCTACTCCACCTTCCTCCAGCGCGCCTATGATCAGGTCGTCCATGACGTGGCGATCCAGAACCTGCCGGTGCGCTTCGCGCTGGACCGCGCCGGGCTGGTCGGCGCGGACGGCTCCACCCATGCCGGCAGCTTCGATCTCGCCTATCTCTGCACCCTGCCCAATTTCGTCGTGATGGCGCCCGCCGACGAGGCCGAGCTGGCCCATATGACGAAGACCATGCAGGAACATGACGGCGGCCCGATCGCGGTGCGCTATCCGCGCGGCAACGGCGTCGGCGTGCTGCTGCCGGATGCGCCGGAGGCGCTGGAGATCGGCAAGGGCAGGGTGGTGCGCGAGGGCAAGAAGGTCGCCATCCTGTCGCTCGGCACCCGCCTCGCCGAGGCGCTCAAGGCCGCCGACCGGCTCGACGCGCAGGGCCTCTCCACCACGGTGGCCGACCTGCGCTTCGCCAAGCCGCTCGACGAGGAACTGATCCGCCGCCTCCTCGCCACCCACGAGGTCGCGGTGACGATCGAGGAGGCCGCGATCGGCGGCTTCGGCGCCCACGTCCTCACCATGGCGAGCGACGCCGGCCTGATCGACGCCGGCCTGAAACTCCGCACCATGCGCCTCCCCGACGCCTTCCAGGACCAGGACAAGCCCGAGAAGCAATATGCCGAAGCCGGCCTCGACGCCGACGGCATCGTCGAGACGGTGTTGAAGGCGCTGCGGCATAACAGCGCGGGAGTCGTGGAAGGAGCGCGAGCCTGAGCGTTCCGCCTCGCACGCGATTCTCGATCCACAAGCGGATGAGGAGCTTCGGCTTCGCCTTTGCCGGCCTTCGCTATCTTGCCGCTTCCGAGCACAATGCTTGGCTGCATCTGGTCGCCACGCTGTCGGTGGTGGTGATCGGTTTGGCGCTGGGAATTGATCGTGGTGAATGGCTTTGGCTTGTGCTGGCAATCGGATGGGTCTGGACCGCCGAAGCATTCAATACGGCGATCGAGCGTCTTGCGGACCGGGTGTCCGCCGAGCGGGATTCGCAGATCGGTATCGTCAAGGATCTCGCGGCTGCTGGCGTGCTGATCAGCGCCATGGGCGCGGCTGTGATCGGACTTCTGGTTCTTGGGCCTCGTGTCCTTTCGATGCTTTCGTAGAACCTACATCCCCGCCATCACCCGCTTCACCGTCTGCGGCTCCCGGGCGATCATCGCCAGCAGGATGCGGGCGGCGCGTTCGGGCTGGCGGCGGCCCTGTTCCCAGTCGCGGACCGAGGCGAGGCTGAAGCCGTAGGTCCGCGCGAAGCTCTCCTGCGTCTGCTTGCTCGCCAGCCGGATCGCGCGCACATCGACCTCGGCGGGGACATGCGCCACGAAGCCCTCCCGCGCGCCCTTCCGCCAGCTTGCGACATCGTGCAGCCCTTCGATCAGGCCGTCGAAATCGTCCTCGTGCATCGCCTTATCGCTCATCGCGAATATCCTTCACCACGTTCTTCAGCGCCGCTTTCTGCTCCGGGGAGAGATCGGCCTGCTTCGACTTGCTGATCACCCACAACAGAAAGACGGGCTCGCCGTCCGTCATGTAATAAGTGAGCACCCGATACCCGCCCGATTTGCCTTTCCCGCGCTTCGCGACACGCACCTTCCGCACGCCGCCGCCGCCCGGAATGATGTCGCCCGCTTCGGGATTTTCGGACAGCATCAGCACGGCGGCCTCGCGCTCAGCGTCGGTCATGCCTGCTTTCTCGGCCGATCTGAGATAGGCAGGCGTCTCGACGACCGTGTGCATTTGCCTGTATATACGGCATTGCCGTAGCTGTTCAAGATCGGATCGAATGTGACCAAGGCCCGCGCCGACCAACTCCTCGTCGATCGCGGCCTCGCGGAAAGCCGGGCCAGGGCGCAGGCTTTGATCCTCGCCGGGCTGGTCTTTTCCGGCGAGCGCAAGGTCGACAAGGCGGGGCAGGCGCTGGCCGCCGATGCGCCGCTGGAGGTGCGGGGGAAGGACCATCCCTGGGTGTCGCGCGGCGGGATCAAGCTGGCGCACGGGCTGGATCATTTCGGCTGGGACGTGACGGGCGCGGTGGGGCTGGATGTGGGGAGTTCGACCGGCGGGTTCACCGACGTGCTGCTCCAGCGCGGTGCGCGCCAGGTCTTCGCGGTCGATGTCGGCACCAACCAGCTCGCCTGGAAGCTCAGGAGCGATCCGCGCGTCGTCGTCCATGAGCAGACCAACGCGCGCTACCTGACCGACGCGATCGTCACCGAACCGGTCGACATCGTCACCTGCGACGCCAGCTTCATTTCCCTCGCCAAGGTCTTGGACACGGCCCTGAATTTCGCGAAACCGGGCGGCCGGCTGATCGCTTTGGTCAAGCCGCAATTCGAGGCGGAGCGGCACGAGATCGGCAAGGGCGGGGTGGTGCGCGACGCGGCGGTGCATGCGCGGGTCTGCGCGGCGGCGGCGGACTGGCTGGCGTCGCGCGGCTGGGATGTCGCGGGCGTGACCCGCAGCCCGATCACCGGGCCGGAAGGCAATGTGGAGTTCCTGATCGGTGCGACCAGGACGGCGGGCGATACATTTTGATACAAGCCCTCTCTCGACAAAGCCGCGAATATGGTGATTGAGACGGCATTGGTTTGAGTATTTTGAAGAAGGCGGACGTGATCCGGCATTTCCTCATCCTCGCTCTGGGCGCGACGCTGGCCGCCTGCGGTGGGGCGGGCGACGGGCCGCAAGGCGAGCGGGCGACGCCGCTGGTGAAGGCCGAGCCGGTGTCGGAGATGAGCTTCGCCGATCGGGTCGAGGCGGTGGGCACCGCCGTCGCCAACGAGCAGGTGACGCTCGCCGCGCCGGTCACGGAACGGATCGTGCGCCTCAATTTCGACGATGGCGGCTATGTCCGGCGGGGGCAGATCATCGCCGTGCTCCAGCAGGCGCAGCAGAGCGCCCAGCTGCGCGAGATCCAGGCGCGCGAGCGCGAGGCCGAGCAGCAGCTCGAGCGGGTCCAGGCGCTCAAGGATCGCGGCTTCGCCACCCGATCCAGCTATGACGCGCAGGTCGCCGCCACCGCCGCCGCCCAGGCGCAGGCGCAGGCGATCCGCGCCGCGATCGGCGAGCGGGTGGTCCGCGCGCCCTTCTCCGGCTGGGTCAGCTTGCGCAACATCTCGGTCGGCGCGATCGCCAGCCAGGGCACCGAGATCGCGACGATCAGCGACATCAGCACGATCAAGCTGGATTTCCCGGTGCCGGAGACGGTGCTCGCCTCGATGCGGCCGGGCCTGACGATCGAGGCGCGCTCGGCCGCCTATCCGGACCGCGTGTTCCGGGGACAGATCCACACCGTCGATCCGGTCGTCGATCCCAACACCCGCGCGGTGACGGTGCGCGCGCGGCTGCCCAATCCCGACCGGCTGCTGCGGCCCGGCATGATGATGACGGTGGATATCGAGCGCGCGCCGAGGAACAGCCTGTCGGTGCCGGAGCTGGCGGTGATCGGCGAGGGCGACAGCCGCTTCGTCTACGTGCTCGACGAAGAGGGTCGCGCCCGGCGCGCGTCGGTGCGGACCGGCGTGCGCATGGGCGGCCGGGTCGAGATCGTCGAGGGGCTGAACCCGGGCCAGCGGGTCATCACCGAGGGCGTCGTCAAGGTCAGCGACGGCATGGCGGTGCGGCTCGACGACGGCCAGGCCCATGCCGAGCGCGATCGTTCGTCCGCCGCGCCGGGCGCGGGAAGCTAGATGAAGCTGTCCGACATCTCGGTCCGGCGCCCCGTCTTCGCGGCGGTGATGGCGCTGCTGATCGGGGTCGTCGGCCTGATCGGGTTCTTCAGCCTGCCGGTGCGCGAATATCCGGCGGTCGATCCGCCGATCGTGTCGGTCGACACCACCTATGTCGGCGCCGCCGCCAATGTCGTCGAGACCCGCGTGACGCAGGTGCTGGAGGAGCAGCTTTCCGGCCTGGAGGGGCTGGAGACGATCAGCTCGCGCTCGCGCGACGGGCAATCGTCGATCACGCTGGAGTTCCGCCCCGGCCGGCCGGTGGACGACGCCGCCAACGACGTGCGCGACCGGGTCGGCGCCGCATCGCGCAACCTGCCCAACGAGATCGATCCGCCGACGGTGCGCAAGGTCGATGCCGATGCCGGCCCGATCATGTTCTTCGTCATCTCGCGGCCCGGCTGGTCGCGGCTCGAGCTGTCGGACTGGGTGGACCGCAATCTCGCCGATCGCTTCGCCAATATCGACGGCGTGGCGCGCGTCTTCATCGGCGGCGAGGCGCGCCCGGCGATGCGGGTGTGGCTGCGTCCCGAGCGGCTGGCCGCGTTCAACCTGACGCCCGCCGACATCGAGCGGGCGCTGCGTTCGCAGAATGTCGAGCTGCCCGCCGGGCGGCTGGAATCGGAGACGCAGAACCTGACGCTGCGCGTCGAGCGGCCGTTCAGCACGCCGGAGGAGTTCGCCCGGCTCGTCGTCGGGCGCGGCGCCGACGGCTATCAGGTCAATCTGGGCGATGTCGCCCGGATCGAGCGCGGGCCGGAAAATCCCTACAACGCCTTCCGGCTGAACGGCGCGCCGGCGGTGGGCATGGGCATCGTCCGCCAGTCCGGGGCCAACACGCTCGCCGTCGCGGAGGCGGCGAAGGCCGAGGCCGAGGAAGCGCGGGCCGGCCTGCCCGAGGGCATGGAGATCATCGTCGGATCGGACGAATCCCTGTTCATCGACCGGGCGATCACCAAGGTCTGGGTGACGCTGGCCGAGGCGGCGCTGCTGGTCGTCCTCGTCATCTTCCTGTTCCTGGGAAGCTGGCGCGCCACCCTGATCCCCGCCGTCACCGTGCCTTTGTGCCTGCTCGCCGCCTTCGCGGTGCTGTGGATGGCGGGCTTCTCGATCAACCTGCTCACCCTGCTCGCGCTCGTCCTGTGCATCGGCATCGTCGTCGACGACGCGATCGTCGTGCTGGAAAACATCTATCACCGGATCGAGGCGGGCGATCCGCCGCTCAAGGCCGCGTTCGAGGGAACGCGCCAGGTCGGCTTCGCCATCGTCTCGATCACGCTGGTGATTTGTGCGGTGTTTGTGCCGATCATGTTTATCACCGGGGAGACCGGCCTCCTGTTTCGCGAGCTGGCGGTGGCGATGATCGGGACGATCGCCTTTTCCGGCTTCCTCGCGCTCACCCTCGTGCCGATGCTCTGCTCGAAGGTGCTGAGGAACGAGGAGCGCGGCCGCTTCGCCGCCTGGATCGACCGGCGGTTCAAGCGGATCGAGGACGGCTATGCGCGGCGCCTCGACTGGGCGCTGAGGAAGCCGCTGGTGCCGGGCCTCGTCGTCGCGGCGATGATCGCCGGCTCGGCCTTCCTGTTCACCACGCTCCATGCCGAGCTCGCCCCGCCCGAGGACACCGGCATGGTCCAGGTCAACGTCTCCGCGCCGGAAGGCACCGGCTTCGCCGAGATGGACCGCTACATGCTGGACGCGCAGGCGCGGCTGCTGCCGATGACCGAGGAGAATGGGGCCGTGCGCGCGATCATCCAGCGCACGCCCGGCGGCTGGGGCAACAGCGCCGATTTCAACAGCGGCAACTTCACGATCTACCTGCGCCCCTGGGAGGAGCGCGACGCAACCACGCAGGACGTGGTCCGGGAGGTCAACGCCGCGCTGGCCGACGTGTCGGCGGTGCGCGGCAACGCCGCCGCGCGCTCCGGCCTGGGACGCGGCCGGGGGCAGCCGATCAATTTCGTGATCAGCGGCGCCAGCTATGCCGAGCTGGCCGTCGCGCGGGACCGCATCCTCGCCGCCGCGCGCGACAATCCCGGCATCGTCAATCTCGATTCCGACTACAAGGAGACCAAGCCGCAGCTTCGCGTCCTGGTCGACACAAGCCGCGCGGGCGATCTCGGCGTGTCGGTCGAGGAGGTCAGCCTCGCCCTCCAGACCCTGCTCGGCTCGCGCCGCGTCTCCACCTATGTCGATCGGGGCGAGGAATATCGCGTCGTCGTCCAGGCCGAGGCCTCGGCGCGCTCGACCGAGGCGAACCTCGCCACCATCTATGTGCGCAGCCGGGCCGGCCAGCTCATCCCGCTGTCCAACCTCGTCCAGATCGAGGACGTCGCCGGCGCGCGCGATCTCGGCCGCTACAACCGGATGCGCTCGATCACGCTGTCGGGCGGCCTCGCCGACGGCTATCCGCTCGGCGACGCGCTCGCCTTCCTGGAGGCGCAGGCCGCCGCGTCGCCGGAAGTCGCCGCGGTCGGCTATCGCGGCGAAAGCCAGTCGTTCAGGGAGACGGGCGGCTCGATCTGGATCGTGTTCGGCCTCACCATCCTGATCGTCTACCTGCTGCTCGC